>CAMCTR010000010.1 GCA_945878605.1 Candidatus Methylopumilus universalis
TGGAGAAACTGATCCTAATGGTAGCTTTGATGTAATGCTTAATGAGAAGGTAGTTGGCCGAGTGGAATGGCAGTTACTTGGTGAGCACAACCGTATGAATGCCTTGGCAGCCCTAGCTGGGGCACGCCATGTAGGAGTTTCAGTTGAAGTGGGCATTGAGGCACTTGGCTTATTCCAAAATGTGAAGCGCCGTATGGAGCTACGAGGTATCGAACAAGGCGTAAGCGTTTACGATGACTTTGCACATCACCCAACTGCCATCACCACAACAGTTGCTGGTTTGCGCGCAAAAGTAGGCCAAGCGAGGATTTTGGCTGTACTAGAGCCACGCTCTAACACCATGAAGTTGGGCGTGATGAAACAAGCATTACCAGCAAGCTTAGTGGATGCAGATTTAGTGTTTTGCTATGGCGCGAATTTAGGTTGGGATGCCAGCGAGGCGCTTGCGCCTATGGGCAAGAAAGCATCCGTTTTTGACAACATTGATACGTTGATTGCGGCAATTGTGACTGAAGCTAAAGACGGTGATCAAGTCTTAGTGATGAGCAATGGCGGTTTCGGCGGCATCCACCAAAAGCTACTGACGCAACTCACTACAAAAAAATCTGCCTAAGACATCAAGTTGCGCATACTGTTCAACAAACTAAAAGGGCTAGACTTTTTTACACTGGCTTTATTCGCCTCCGCATTTGTTCATCTGACCATTATTCTATTCGTCGAATTTCAGCCACCTGCTGTTCAGTTTTTTAAAGACCATATGTCTGCTTTAGACGTTGTCTTAGTAAATAGTAAACATCGTAATAAGCCTAAAAAAGCAGAGGCACTTGCTCAAACTAATCTTGACGGCGGTGGAAATACCTCAGAAAATCGCCAACTTAAATCCGCACTTCCCTGGCAAAAGAACAAGTCGACTGACGCTAACATGGAGCATCGCTCAAAAGTCTTGGAGAAAAACTTAGCTCAGGCAGAAGCTGAGGCAAATCGAAAAGCTGTGCGTCTTGCTGAGCTTAATAAAGAAGCTCAAGCTTTGATGAGTCAGCTCAAAGCAACGCATGTCATCGAAACAAATCCCACGCAAACAATACAGCCGACAAACCCTGGAACCAGCCTCCAAGATTCGACAATAAAACAACTTAATACCAGCGACTTAATGAGTACTAGCTTGGAGATGGCGAGACTAGAAGCGCAAATAAACAAACAACAAGACGACTATCAAAAACGTCCCAAACGTAAATCTATAGGTGCGCGCGCCCAAGAATATCGATTTGCAAGCTACGTAGAGTCATGGCGTCAAAAAGTTGAACGGATTGGCAATGGCAATTATCCCGAAGCAGCAAAGGATCAAAAAATTTATGGTCAGTTACAGCTCACTGTTTATATCAAGTCTAGCGGCGATGTCGAGAAAGTCGAAATTAGACGCAGTTCAGGTTACCCGGTGTTAGATAATGCGGCAAAACGTATTGTTGAATTGGGCTCGCCTTATGCTGCCTTTCCGGAAGACTTGCGGAAAGAAGTGGATATTTTGGACATTACCAGAACGTGGATTTTTACCAAAGAAGACAGCTTGGCAACAAAAGCGACCGAATAACATCTTCAAATAAACCCATCAGGAATTTTTATGGAAACGTATTATCAACATCATGTATTTTTTTGTCTCAACAAGCGTGAAGATGGATCGAGCTGCTGCACAGATCATGGCGCAGAAGCTGCTTTTGACCATATGAAAGTACAAGTCAAAAAATTAAATCTCAACGGCAAAAACAAAACTAGAGTCAACCGTGCTGGTTGTTTAGACCGCTGTGGTGAAGGCCCTTTGCTAGTCATTTATCCAGAAGCGGTTTGGTACACGTTTGTCGACTTAGAAGATATCGACGAGATCATCAGCTCACATTTACAAGCGGGTAAACTGGTCGAGCGTTTACAAGTTATTTAGATTAAAGCCTCAGCAAGCTTTGCTTTTAGGATATCTAATAAGCCATCGATATTTTGCTTATTTGTTTGGCGTACTACCGAACTCCAAATCGCTTCGGGGAAATGCACATCATTTTCAAATCGCGGAATGACGTGCCAATGAATGTGCGGGGTTTTATTTCCAAGACTAGCCAAGTTGATTTTTGTCGGCTGTAAAACATCACGTAATACTTGCTCAACAGTGAATGTGATTTGCATGATGCTGAGACGGTCGACTTCACTTAAATCCGTCATTTCTTTAATGTGCTCATTCAAAATCACACGGCAAAATCCTACATAATTTGGATCGTCCACTAAGACAATTCGGCATAAATCATTTTGCCAAAGCAACTCGCCGCCAACTGAATCACAAAATACACACGCATTGCTCATTAAATTTTCATCAATTTTCCGGATGCGGCAGACTCAAGCGTCGCTATGATTGTTGCGCAGTTATTCTTAGCATCATCAAAGCTCAACAACGTTGGTTTGTCATTTAGGACACAATCACTAAAGTGTTCAATCTCGAGGTTAAAATGATTGCTCGCTAAATAAACACCTTCACCCTTGCGGCCATCTTCTGTCCACCAACTAACTACTGGCAAATCATTGGTTCCTGGTAGTTGCCACACTGTATGACATTTAATACTGCCCTTTGTACCAACAATCGTGTATTCAGACTGACGACTACACTCAAAACTCGTATCAAAATGGCCACGCTTTCCATCCCCAAAGTCTATAACGCCACTTGTTGATATGTCAGCGCCTGTGTTAGCGTACTTTGCCGTCGCAATCACACTAATTGGCGCGGTATCAAAACAATGACGTAAGGTATGAATCGCATATGGGCCGATGTCCCACATTGCACCACCGCCATTATTGGTATCATTCGCTAACCGATACATACGAGCCTCACGCATCATGAAGGAATAACTCGCTTTCGCAAACATCACTTCGCCAATGAGGCTTGATCCAACAATCTCTTTAACACGCTGATGCTGAGGATGAAAGCGATACATAAAGCCTTCCATCACTTTGACACCGTGCTTTAAGGCAGCAGCTTCTATGGCATCAATGTCTGAGACCTTAATCGCCATTGGCTTTTCAATCAGCACATGCTTGCCCGCGTTGATTGCTTTAATCGCCCATTCTGCATGCTCATGGTTAGCAAGCGGAATATAAACCGCTTGAATATTGGTATCTGCGAGCAAATCCTCAAGCGCATCATAAGTCGTTACGCCTTGAACATTTGGCGCATATTTAGCCAAGGTCTCAGCGGCCGCACCATGACGACGACTCGCTATCGCTACGAGTTCAGAGTTGCTCGCTTGGGCGATAGCTGGTAGCAAACGCTCATTAACCCGGGCTGCGCCTAAAATTCCCCAACGTAATTTGGTCATCAAAAAATCCTTTTATTAAATGCCTGCTTGAGTGTCTGCATGGTATGAACTTCTAACCATTGGGCCGCAGGCTGCTTTTGTAAAGCCCATTGCAAGCGCTTGTTGCTCAAACTCAGCGAATCGTTGAGGGGTTACAAAACGTAACACCGGCAAATGATGCTGGCTTGGCTGTAAGTACTGTCCTAGTGTGAGCATCGTGACGCCGTGCTGACGCAAATCTTGCATCACATCTAAAATCTCATCATCCGTTTCGCCCAAACCCAACATTAACCCCGATTTGGTCGGCACATGTGGATGAAGCTCAACGAATACTTTAAGTAAATTAAGTGAGTTATGATAATCAGCGCCAGGGCGCGCTTGCTTATAAAGACGAGGCACCGTTTCCAAATTGTGATTCATCACATCAGGCGGCGCAATTTTTAGAATTTCAACCGCTGTATCTAAACGGCCACGAAAGTCAGGTACTAGCACTTCTATTTTAATGGCTGGCGATTGATCGCGCACGGCCTGAATGCAATCGACAAAATGCTGCGCACCACCATCCATCAGGTCATCTCTATCCACGCTGGTAATAACCACATAACGCAATCGCATCTGAGCGATAGTCCGTGCCAAATTGCTCGGCTCATTCACATCCGGAGGGAGTGGCTTACCATGCGACACATCACAAAATGGACAGCGACGTGTACAGATGTCGCCTAAAATCATAAAGGTTGCTGTGCCGCTACTAAAACATTCACCAATGTTTGGGCATGAGGCTTCCTCACACACCGTATGCAATTTGTTTTCACGTAGGACTTGTTTGATTTCTTGAAAGCGCGCGCTACCTGGCACTTTCATCCTTATCCATTCTGGCTTACGCATTGGTGCTTGCGGCACAATTTTAATGGGAATGCGCGCGGTTTTTTCTTGGCCGGTTTCTTTAACACCCGCAATTTTACTTGGACGTTTTATTTCAGCTGATTTGTTTACTTGTTCGGTCATATTAAATCTTAATAGCCCAATTCTTTAGTCAAGTATTTTAGCAGTTTTTCGGCCGCCTCTGCTTGGCTTAAATGGATGCCCAAGTCGTTTAGTTGGGTCACTTCCAAACCCTGATAGCCGCAAGGATCAATCGCGTTAAAAGGTGCTAAATCCATATTCACATTAAGCGAAATGCCGTGATAACAACACTCTTTTTTTAAGCGCAGACCAACAGATGCAATTTTTCTATCTTGTACATACACACCGGGCGCATCAGTCCTAGTAAGGCCATGAATATTGGCTTCTAACAGTAAGGCCACCACTGCATTTTCCATGGCGCTGACCAATTGGCGAACATTAATACCTTTGCGCTTCAAATCAATCAGCACATAAAAAACGCTTTGGCCGGGACCGTGATAAGTGATTTTTCCACCCCTATCGGTATTGACGATAGGAATGTCATCGCGAGACGGCATACGCAGATCTTTACGATTAAGACCTAGGGTATAAACAGGGAGGTGCTCTGTGAGCCATATTTCATCTGGCGTTTCAGCACTGCGGGCTGAAGTGAAATCTTGCATGGCCCGCCAAGTAGTTTCAAACTCGGTGCGCCCTAAATGACGAATAATGGGGATTATACTCAATGCTTTAAACTCAAATTACAGGACGTATTTCACTTGCGGATGTTCTGAAAGCGCCCGGTAAATACTATCTAATTGAGTTTTAGTAGTGACATAAACACTACAAGTAAGGCTGATAAATTTACCACCACTACTCGCGCGCATATCCACTTTTGAAGCATCGAACTTTGGCGCATACACTTGAATAACCTTGACCATGGCATTAGCAAAATCATCGCTGGTTTCACCCATGACTTTTATAAAAAAATCACAAGGAAACTCAACCAGCGTTTCTTCTTCTTTAGCGACTTCTTGTTTTTGTTCCGTCATCTCATGCACTCGCAATTAAGCAAACAACAACATAAAGCTATCCCAAAGCCGGCCAAAAATCCCAGCCACTTTAACTTCTTTTGAAGCGACTAATTTTTGCTCGTCAATAATTTTGCCATCAATAATAAATTGAATGGTACCTATTTCTTGCCCTTGAGCAATCGGCGCGATTAACGGCTGCTTACTAATCACTTTCGCTTTTGCACGGGCATACTCGCCTTTTGGTAGCGTGACAAAAAGATCATGAGAAACTGTTGCGGTAAGTTTATTATCACTGCCTTTCCATACCTTTTGTGTGGTGATTGTTACGCCAGCTTTGTACACCAAGTGTGTATCAAAAAATTGGTATCCGTAATTTAAAAGCTTTTGGCTTTCAGTCGCGCGGGCATTGTCGTTCGCCGTGCCTAGGACAACAGAAATCAAACGATGCTCACCACGCTTAGCAGAAGAAATTAAACAAAAACCCGCAGATTCAGTATGGCCTGTTTTCATGCCATCCACATAAGGATCTAACCACAATAAACGGTTGCGATTTGGCTGGGTGATTTTGTTATAAGTGTATTCTTTGACTGAATATAAGCGTTTATATTGCTCAGGAAAATCTTGAACCAAGGCGGTTGCAAGTAATGAGAGGTCATAAGCGGTAGTGTAGTGCTGCGTATCTGGCAAACCTGTCGCATTGATAAAATGCGTGTTTTTCATGCCTAAGCGCGCGGCTTCTTTGTTCATTTTCGTCGCAAAATCTTCTTCAGTGCCGCCGATGCCTTCTGCCAAAGCGATAGAAGCGTCATTGCCAGATTGAATAATCATGCCATGCAGAAGCTCATCGACGTTTACTGTCATGGTGGTATCCACAAACATTTTAGAACCCTCAACACGCCATGCCTTTTCAGAAATTGGCAAAGTTTGATCTAGCGTCAACTGCCCAGCTTTGAGCGCTTTGAATGATAAATAAGCAGTCATTAATTTAGTGAGTGAGGCTGGCTCAACACGTTTTTGACTTTGTTGTTCAGCAAGCACGCGGTTGCTATTAAAGTCTTTTAGCAAATAGGCCTTCACCGCCAATTCTGGAGGCGGAGCAACTTCAGCATAAGCATTGCCAACAAGTAAACTGAACATTAGTACAAAAAATGAAGTTAAATAAGTCATGATTTTTTACGAGGGCTTTTTAGTTTAAGGTTGATCAATAATGTAGGTGTTTACGCCCAAAGCTTTTTTGACGTTTGCTGCAGCGAGCTCAGCCTCAGCACGTTTGACGTAAGGCCCAATACGGACGCGGTATATGCCCTGATTGTACCAGCTATTCACAGGGGTATTTTCAACTAAATTTTGCGCTAGAATTTTTTTAGATAACACGCCAGCATTATCTGCCGACTTGAATGCACCCACTTGAACGAACAAACCTATCGATGGTGTTGAGCTTAATTTTTCTTGTTTAGGGGCAGAAACACGGCTGTTTTCAATCACTGTTGGTGCAGGATTCTCTTCCTTTTTCAAGGGCTCAACCACGACGGCAGAATTATCTGCTAAGGCTGATTGCGGACTTTGTACAAACTTTCTTGCATCAATCGCTTCAACATCAACAATTCCGCTGCCTTTACCCGCCAAACCTAGCCTATATGAAGCTGCGTAGGATAAATCAATCAACCTATCACTATGAAAAGGCCCGCGATCATTGATACGCACAATCACCGTTTTTTGGTTGGCCGGATTTGTGACACGCACATAACTTGGGATAGGCAGAATGGTATGTGCGCCAGTCATGCCGTACATATCATAAACCTCACCAGCAGATGTTTTATTGCCGTGATAGCGCTTGCCATACCATGAAGCAATGCCACGCTTTTTATAAGGCTGAAACTCTGTCATCGGAGTATAGCTATGACCGAGTGCCAAATACGGCTTGTTAGCTCGCGGCAACAAGGCCTCAACTCTAGGCGCGGCATCAGGAATAGTATCAAGATTGGCCGGCGGGTTGTCCCCAGGGCCGTCATCTAGATAATAACCACCTGACTTTTTAGGTTTTGGTAGTTCAGTGGTTCGCACTGGCTCAGTTACGCCAGGCTTAACTTCAGGGCTCCCGCCACAAGCCACAAGCCACAAACTTAGCAAAGCTGGAATAAGAACAATTGTAGATTTCACGATGTAGACATCAATGTTTTATGGTTATGAATGCTCATTAAGATACCAAAGCCTAATAGTATCGTGACTAAAGAAGTACCGCCATAACTGAGAAATGGCAATGGCACGCCAACCACTGGCAATACACCACTCACCATGCCCATATTAACGAATACATAAGTAAAAAATGTGAGCGTGATACTGCCGGCCAACAAGCGCGTAAATGTATTTTGAGCCTTCGATGAAATGACCAAGCCCCTCCCAATGAGCAGCATAAATAAAATTAACAATAAGACATTGCCCAAAAAACCAAACTCTTCACCAAACACTGCAAAAATAAAATCGGTCGTTCTTTCGGGTAAGAAATCCAATTGCGATTGCGTGCCATCCAACCAGCCCTTACCCGCAAAACCACCTGAGCCTAAAGCGATACTCGCTTGAATAGTATGGTATCCAGCACCTAGTGGATCTTGAAATGGGTCAAATAAAATTTCAATACGTTTACGCTGATAATTGTGCAACATTGACCAAAAAATGGGCGTCATCACGGCAATTGAAAGACCACCTCCCACTAATATCTTCCAGCTTAAGCCCGCTAAGAATAAAACATAAAACCCTGCGGCAGTAACAATTAAAGCCGTGCCTAAATCAGGCTGTTTCATAATTAATCCAACGGGCAACGCCAATAGGAGAGTAGCCACTGCATAATCAATCCAGCGCAAACTTTGTTCTCGCTTAGAAAAGTACCACGCAAGCATCATAGGAACAGCAATTTTCATGAGTTCCGATGGTTGAATTCTCCCCACCCCCAAATTAAGCCAGCGTCTTGCACCGTGGCTAACATCACCTAACAAGGCAACACCTATCAACAATAACAACCCAAGTACAAAAAGCGGCAAGGCAATACGCTCTAAATAATGCGGCGAAATATTTGCGGCTAGCCACATCATAATGAGCGCAACACAAATATTGAACACCTGCGACAAAACGCGATCAACACTACCGCCTGATGCGCTATATAAAACGAATAAACCCACGATACAACTGAAGGCTATACAGCCCATCAAAAATGGATCTATGTATTTATTTAATCGATCGAGCAATTGACTAATCATGTGGCGCATCTCCAACTAAAGGCGTGTCTGGCGTTTTGCTTGGGTCCTTAAGTGGGACGCTTGGCACTTTACCTAGCAGATAATAATCCATCACCTTGCGTGCGATTGGGCCCGCAGTCGAGCCGCCGTGCCCCCCATTCTCAACAATCACCGCGACTGCAATTTTAGGATCTTCTGCTGGGGCGTAAGCGATAAATAAAGCATGGTCTCTATGACGCTCATCTATGCTTCCCGCATTGTATTTTGCACCCTGCTTAATTCCAACCACTTGTGCTGTTCCTGTTTTTGCAGCGATGTTATAACTACTACCAGCCCCAATGCTTCCGGCAGTGCCGCCCGGTTGTGTTACACCAACCATGCCCGCTTTAACGAGTTCAATATTGTTAGGGTCTAAAAGCATCTCATGCGATTTAATGATGGCAGTCATATGCGTTTCTGCGCCATTATGTTTTTGCACTGAAGTCACCAAATGCGGCTTCATGGCAACACCGTTATTAGCCAATACTGCTGTTGCTTGTGCAAGCTGCATTGGCGTCACTAAGGTGTAGCCTTGCCCAATCCCTACAATCACGGTTTCACCGGGATACCACTTTTGTTTCCAGCGACGCATTTTCCAATCAGGCGTTGGTAATAAACCGCCAATCTCACCTAATAAATCGACGCCTGTTTTTTTACCAAAGCCAAAATTGCTCACAAAGGAAGTTAATTTATCAATACCCAAATCTAGCGCCAAGCCATAGAAAAAAGTATCGCATGATACAGTGATCGCCTTTTGAATATCCACTTGACCGTGACCTCCAGGCTTCCAGTCACGATATTGATGGGCACTACCGCCTAAGGTATAAAACCCTGGGTCACCTATACTAAATGGCGGTAATCCTTTGCCCTCTTGCAAACCAGCCATCGCCACAAAAGGTTTGAAAGTAGACCCTGGCGGATAAATGCCTCGAATAGGTCGATTAATGAGCGGCTTATCCAATGATTGATTGAGCGCTTTCCAAGTATCTGCATCAATCCCATCCACAAAAAGATTTGGGTCAAATGTAGGCATGCTCACGTAAGACAAAATCTCGCCATTTTTTGGATTAATGACCACCATGGCTCCGCGATGATTCTCGAATGCCTTTTCTGCAATATCCTGCATCTTCGCGTCGATTGATAACACTAAATTGTCACCTGGAATTGCCGGTTTACTTGAAAGCACACGCACTGCTTGACCGTCTGCGTCAATCTCAACTTGTTGGAATCCTGTCGTACCATGAAGTTGACGCTCGTAATATTGCTCAATTCCCCCCTTACCTATGTGGTCAGAGCCTTTATAATTAGAGAGATCTTCAGTCTTTTCCAATACCTTTACATCCGCCTCATTGATACGGCCTATATAGCCAATCATGTGCACACCAAGATTACCTAAAGGGTAATGCCTAAAGAGACGAGAGCGGATTTCTACACCTCGGAACTGGTAGCGATTTGCAGCAAACTTAGCTGCCTCCACTTCATTTAAATTCGTTCTAATTGGCACACTCTCAAAGCTATGGCTTTGTGCTCTTAGCTTTTTAAAGCGCTTACGGTCTTCAGCGCTCACTTCTATAAACTGGCTAATCCGAGCAAAAGTTTCCTCAACATTGCCAGCTTTTGATGGGGTAATTTCTAATGTATAGACAAAAAAATTGTGCGCCAAAGTTACGCCGTTTCTATCAAGAATCAAGCCACGATTTGGAACAATAGGAACGAGAGATACGCGATTATTTTCTGCGAGCGTTTGAAAGTAATCGTATTTAAAAATCTGTAAATAAAAAAAGCGGCCTAACAACACTGCAAAGCAAATTAATATCAAACCAATAGCTACGTTCAATCGCAAGCCATATTGAAATTGCTCAAGTGAATGATTTTTAACTTCGAAACGCGTGCGCATAAAAATGACTACTTATGCGCCATAAAGTTGAATGAGTAACGAGAGTGAAGCACAGCGTACCAAAACAAAATCCCTGTAAAGGAGGGCATAAAGTAAACCCATCCAAAATATTCAGCACCGGAGAATGATTTAAGCATGAGCAAGATTGCTTGATTAACTAACAACAATAAGAACACATAAGCCGATTGTTGCAGCACCGTAAATAAGATTAATCGACGCTGATACATCAGCGCTAAAAAAGCGGTCAAGGCGTAAGCAAGTGCATTTTGGCCAAACAAATCACCGCTGACTAAGTCCATTATAATGCCAGCGGTCCAAGCAATTCCTACGTTGCAAATATGCGGTGCGCGCAATAACCAAAACAAAAGTGCCAGAAGTAAAAAGTCTGGCTTAATTTGAAGCAATAAGCCTGAGAAAGGTAGCAGTTGCAAAAGCAATGCTGCTAAGAGACTGAAGTAAACCCGCCTGCGACTATGTTGGTCCATGATTTCTTCTTGAGACTTTTTCTTTTTTGTTGAGCGGATTTTGAGCATCTGCGCCCAGCACTTTTTCTATATCTTTAGCCACTAAATTATTAGTATCCCTCGTCAAAATTAAGACTTGTCGATGATTTTGAGTTCCTGCAGCAGGAATCGCAACAATTTGAGCAAACGGTGAACGCACATTTGTGTTAACGCTTTCAACAATTGCAACAGCCAGACCCGGTGGGTATATGCCATCAATACCGGAGGTAACCAACTTATCCCCTTTTTTAATATCAACATTTGCGGGTAAGTAAGGTAGATTGACTGAATTATTTCGCCCATTTCCAAATACGATGGCTCTAAGCGTGTTGCGCTCAACTTGAACCGGAATCAAAAGATCTTTATCGGTGAGTAAAGTCACCTCGCTTGTATAGGTGAAAACACGGGTGACTTGACCAATCACCCCGGCACTATCCACCACAGCTTGCCCAGCTAAAATCTTATTCTTAGCGCCTAAATTCACAATGACTTTATGTGTAAAAGGGTCGCGCCCAGTATACATAATCTCAGCCAACTGCGACGAATGAGCGCCTGCTTTTGAGGTTTCTAACAAAGTGCGAAGGTTGTCATTTTCATTTTTAAACATTGCTAATGATTGCAGTTGCACACCTTGATAGAGATTCTTTTTCTTCAAAACCTCAATTTCATTTTTAAGTGATTGCTGCGCAACAAAATAACTTTGGACATCGTTAGCCAACTTAAACGGACTGAAGGCGACAAAATGCAAAGGATGGATTGCTGTGACAAGAAGTTGCCTTACTTGATGAAGATAACTAGATTTGGAATCTGATGCCATCAAGGCAAGTGATAGCGTAGAAAATACAATCAACCGCGCAAAGGGGCTTGGGCCATGTATAAAAAAACGAGGGGCTTGTTGTTGATCCATTAAAAGCTATACGTATAACCCAAAATTAAAAGCGGCAGACAAAACCACTTACCAACATAAAGAAGGCTGCATTATGCAGCCTTCAAAAAGTCACACCAAATTATTCGTATGCAAAGATATCGCCCAAACGATCAATTTCTTCTAATGCTCGACCACACCCACGCGCAACACAAGTCAGCGGGTCTTCAGCAACGACAACAGGCAAACCTGTTTCTTCCATAATCAATCGATCTAAATTGTGCAACAACGCACCACCACCAGTTAGCACCATGCCTTTTTCAGCAATATCAGCACCCAACTCTGGCGGTGTTTGTTCAAGTGCAGATTTGACCGCACCAACAATCGCATTAAGCGGCTCAGTCAACGCTTCTAAAATCTCGTTGCTCGAAATTGTAAATTTACGTGGTAAGCCTTCAGCCAAGTTACGACCAGTCACTTCCATCTCTTTCACTTCGCTACCTGGGAATGCTGATCCAATTTGTTTTTTAATCAACTCTGCAGTTGGCTCTGAAATTTGCATGCCATAGTTACGGCGGATGTAATCAATAATCGCTTGATCAAACTTATCGCCACCAACACGCTCTGATTTTGCATACACGATACCGCCAAGTGAAATCACACCAACTTCCGTTGTGCCGCCACCAATATCCACCACCATAGAACCTGTCGCGTCAGCAACAGGCATGTTGGCACCAATCGCAGCAGCCATAGGCTCCTCAATCAAATAAACACGGCGAGCACCTGCACCAATGGCTGACTCACGAATTGCACGACGCTCAACCTGCGTTGACCCAACAGGCACGCAGATAATGATGCGAGGATTTGGCGAGAATAAACGTGATTCGTGAATACGGCGAATAAAGTATTTGAGCATTTGCTCTGTAATCGTGAAATCAGCAATCACGCCATCTTTCATTGGGCGAATTGCGCTAATGTTTGCTGGCGAGCGACCAAGCATGCGCTTAGCTTCCGCACCCACCGCCAGTAATGTCTTTTTACCTGCCGGGCCACCTTCTTGGCGGATAGCTACGACAGAAGGCTCATCAAGCACGATCCCTTTGCCGCGCACATAGATCAGCGTATTGGCAGTACCTAAGTCAATAGCAATATCATTTGAAAAATAACTAGTTAGAAAACCAAACATTGTCTTAACATCCTTAGCGAACTTATAAATTTAACCACAGGATCATAACGAAACATCCAGCGGCTGAAGTTATGTGAGAAATCAAGTTATAATACCTTATATATAACAAAAATTTAAGATTTGAGAGTAGAAATGTCACTTAATAGCGCAGATATTAAACGTATCGCCCATTTAGCGCGCATTGAAGTCAGCGACACAGAGGCGGAAGCCACGTTAACCAAGCTCACTGGCATTCTTGGCCTCATTGAGCAAATGCAAGCCGTCGATACGAAGGGCATCGTTCCAATGTCACATTCACAAGACGTGACACAGCGCCTTCGCGAAGACGTTGTCACCGAAACTAACCAGCGCGAACTGTTCCAATCTATCGCGCCAGCGGTTAAAGAGGGTCTATACCTTGTTCCTAAAGTGATTGAATAACCAAGAAGTTTAATAATAAGCATACCAAGTACAAACATGATTAATAAAAGCCTAAAACAACTTGGAGCAATGCTCCAAGGTAAGGAAATCTCTAGCGTCGAAATGACCCAGGAGTTTTTGAACCGCATTGACAGACTCAACCCTGAAATCAATGCCTTCATCACGCTAGATAAAGACAAAACGCTTGCCCAAGCGAAACATGCGGATAGCTTATTAGCGGCTGGCAAAGGTACCGCCCTCACTGGCTTGCCAATTGGCCAAAAAGACATTTTTGTGGCCAAAGGTTGGCGTACGACTTGCGGCTCTAAAATGCTCGAAACATTTATTGGCCCATACGATGCAGATATCATCGAACGATTTGATTGCGTGGGCGCTGTGAATTTGGGTAAAACCAATATGGACGAATTTGCGATGGGCTCATCCAACGAGACCAGCTACTACGGTAAGGTACAAAACCCCTGGGACAGAAGCCGTGTGCCTGGTGGCAGTTCTGGCGGAAGCGCTGCAGCTGTTGCCGCCCGTTTATGCGCCGCTGCCACGGGCACGGACACTGGCGGCTCTATTCGCCAACCTGCTTCACTCTGTGGACTTTCAGGTTTAAAACCAACCTATGGCTTAGCTTCACGTTTCGGCATGATTGCTTTTGCTTCTTCGCTAGACCAATCAGGCCCAATGGCAAAATCATGTGAAGATATGGCATTGATGATGAACGTGCTTACTGGTTTTGATAAACGTGATTCGACTAGCTTAAATCGCGAAAAAGAAGATTACGCGCGCGACCTCAACAAACCACTTGCCGGTCTAAAAGTAGGCTTGCCGAAAGAGTATTTCGCTGAAGGTTTAGGCGCCGATATTGCAAAAGTGGTGAATGAAGCAATCGCTGAATACAAAAAACTAGGCGCCCAAATTGTAGACATCAGCCTGCCAAATACAAAACTTTCCATCCCTGTTTATTATGTGCTTGCGCCTGCTGAAGCCTCAAGCAACTTGTCACGTTTTGACGGGGTTCGCTATGGTCATCGTGCCAAAGAATATGGCGACTTAATGGACATGTATTGCAAGAGCCGTGCTGAAGGTTTTGGCGCAGAAGTTAAACGCCGAATCTTGATTGGCGCCTACGTATTAAGTGCTGGTTACTACGATGCTTACTACATAAAAGCTCAACAAATTCGCCGCCTGATTGCGCAAGATTTTGAAAACGCATTTAAACAATGCGACATCATCATGGGGCCAACTGCGCCATCGACCGCTTTTAAAGCAGGTGAAAAAGCAGACGATCCGGTCGCCATGTATCTTCAAGACATCTACACCATCGCGGTGAACTTGGCCGGCTTACCTGGCATGAGCATTCCTGCTGGTTTTGCGCCAAGTGATGATGGCAAACGTTTGCCAGTTGGCTTACAAATTATCGGTAATTATTTTGATGAAGCGCGCATGCTCAATGCAGGCCATGCTTATCAACAAGTCACAGATTGGCACTCACAAATGCCAGAGGGAATTGAATAATGGAATGGGAAGTTGTTATCGGGCTGGAAACACACACCCAGCTGCAAACCAAAACGAAAATTTTTAGTGGCGCTTCGACCGCCTTCGGTTCAGAGCCAAATACGCAGGCCTGCGTCGTGAGTTTGGCGTTTCCTGGTGTATTGCCAGTGCTCAATCAAGAAGCGGTGAAATGCGCGATTAAATTTGGCCTAGCAGTGAACGCAGAAATTGCACCTCGCTCGGTCTTCGCACGTAAAAATTACTTCTATCCAGATTTGCCCAAAGGCTACCAAATTAGCCAATATGAATTACCAGTCGTTGGCAAGGGCAGTATGACGATTCAAGTAGTTAACGGCGACAAAGCTTACGAAAAAGTGATCAACATTACCCGTGCCCATTTAGAAGAGGACGCTGGTAAATCTGTGCACGGCGCACAAGAAGGCATGTCAGGCATCGACTTAAACCGTGCTGGCACACCGCTACTTGAAATTGTGACGGAACCTGATATGCGCTCAGCCGCTGAAGCCGTGGCTTATGCTAAAAAACTGCATGACTTAGTGCAATGGATCGGCATTTGCGATGGCAACATGCAAGAAGGTAGCTTTCGCTGTGACGTGAACGTTTCTGTTCGTCCAAAAGGCTCAGACAAACTTGGTACACGCCGCGAAATTAAAAACTTAAACTCATTCAAGTTTATGCAACAAGCGATTGAGTATGAGACAAGCTGGCAAATTGAAACGCTAGAAGATGGCGGCACCATTCAACAATCCACCGTGCTATTTAATCCTGATACAGGCGAAACGCGCGCCATGCGCAGCAAAGAAGAAGCGAATGACTATCGCTACTTTCCAGACCCTGATTTGTTGCCACTCGCCATTTCAGAAAGCGATATTAGCAACGTCAAAGCTGACATGCCTGAATTACCTGAAGCCATGAAAGCACGCTTTGAAGCGCAATATGGCTTAGCACATTACGATGCAAACGCCCTAACTAGCTCACGCGGTACAGCGAATTATTTCGTTGCGACTGTTGATGCTGGCAGTGATGCAAAACTTGCGGCTAACTGGGTCATGGGTAGCGTTTCAGCAAAATTAAACGCAGAAGATAAAGAGATTTCAGAATCTCCGATTTCTCCAAATGCGTTAGCAAGCCTCATTAAGCGCATTCAAGATGGCACGATTTCTAACAATGCAGCGAAGCAAGTATTTGAAGCAATGTGGGCTGACGAAGGTGATGTAGATAGCATCATCGAGAGCAAAGGCTTGAAGCAAGTTTCTGATTCTGGCGCAATTGAAGCGATTGTGGACGAAGTCCTTGCTGCTAACGCTGCCATGGTTGAAGAATTCAAAGCTGGTAAAGAAAAAGCGTTTAACGCGCTTGTCGGCCAAGCAATGAAAGCTTCAAAAGGTAAAGCAAACCCCGCACAAGTGAACGAAATTCTGAAGAAAAAACTAGGGGGCTAATCCTTTAGTTATGTTGCCCCGCACTTGATGCGGGGTTCATTTTAAGAACTAACTTAGACGCCGCATCAAGTGCGGCATGACAAAATTAGAATTACACGCCATATTGATTTCGATACGCCTGCACTGCTTGCTTGAATTCAGCCAAGTCGGCAGCGCCATCTAAAAACCCAATTAAATCTGCCAGCGTCGCAATGTTAATCACAGGCATACCGCTATCTTTTTCTACTTCTTGCACAGCGGATAATTCACCCAATCCACGCTCTTGGCGGTCAATCGCAATTGTCACACCTGCTGGGGTAGCGCCAGCTGCTTTAATCATTTCAACAGATTCACGCACCGAAGTGCCAGCAGAAATTACGTCATCAACAATCAATACTCTGCCTTGCAATGGGGCACCAACAATCGTGCCGCCTTCGCCATGGTCTTTTGGTTCCTTACGGTTATACGCGTATGGGAAGTTATGGCCTTGCCGCGCTAAGGCAATCGAAATACTTGCCGCCAAGGTAATGCCTTTGTAGGCTGGCCCAAAGAGCATATCAAACTGCACGCCCGATTTTAAAATCGCGGCGGCATAAAATTCGCCCAATCTCATCAAACTCTCGCCGTCATTAAATAAACCCGCATTAAAAAAATAAGGGCTTAAGCGACCCGCTTTTGTTTTAAACTCACCAAAGCGCAACACCTGTTTTTTAATGGCAAAATTAATAAACTGCGCGGTAAAATCTGTTTGTGTCGTCATTTAGCGTCTTCTAAAAACTTTAAGGAATCATCTTGCTTAGAATTATATCCGCAAATCTCAACGGCATCCGCTCCGCAGTGAATAAAGGCTTCTTACCTTGGATGCAAAAACAAAGTGCTGACTTTATTTGCCTACAAGAGCTCAAAGCGCAAGAGGCTGACATGACAACAGAAATGCAAGCTCCTAGCGGATATCAAGGCTGCTTTCATTATGCCCAGAAAAAAGGCTATAGCGGCGTGGGCATTTACACCAAACACAAACCAGACAACATTATTATTGGCCTAGGCCATGCGGATATTGATGCAGAAGGACGCTATATCGAACTGCAGTTTGAAAATTTAGATGGTAAGAAAGTGAGCATCGTATCGCTCTACTTGCCCTCTGGCTCTAGCGGCAAAGATAGACAACAAGTGAAGTTTAGCGTGATGGAGCGGCTCTATCCGCACCTTGAAGCACTAAAAGCCAGTGGACGCGAAGTGGTGGTGTGTGGCGATTGGAATATTGCCCACCAGGAAGCTGATCTTAAAAATTGGAAAGGCAACAAAAAGAACTCAGGCTTTTTACCCGAGGAACGCGCTTGGATGAATGATATTTTCAGTAAACTTGGCTGGGTGGATGCCTACCGAAAAGTACACCCCGAAACGACCGACGCATGCTACACATGGTGGAGCAATCGAGGCGCCGCTTGGGATAAAAACGTGGGTTGGCGTATTGATTACCAAGTCACCACGCCAGGCATCGGCAATAATGCAAGCCAATGTGAGATTTATAAAGCTGAGCGCTTTAGCGACCACGCGCCGCTGACGATTGATTACGATTTATAAAAATTTGTAAGGCCAATTTTTTTCTCAAAAAACCGGAAGACGTTCTCCAGAGGAAGTGAGAATCACTTTTACACGATATTTTTGACTCATTATTTACATTTTTTAGGTATGCTCTAATAGATAATATTACCTATTAAAAAATTGTAAACAATAAAAACATTCTACATCGTAGACATAGAGGGTTTTATTAACAACAAGTGATTAGGTATTCCTCAAAAAGGAATATCATCCGCAAACGAATCAAAGTCACCGCCGCTTGCAGGTTGCTGCGCTGGCGAGGCTTGTGCTGGACGTGAAGCTTGCTGTGGTTGTGATTGATCTTCGTCCATGGACTCGTAAGAGTTGCTAGCGCCACCTTCACGACCTCCTAGCATTTGCATGCGATCAGCAACTACTTCGGTTGTATATTGATCTACACCCTCTTTATTTTGCCACTTGCGTGTTTGCAAACGCCCCTCTATATAAACAGATGATCCTTTTTTAAGATATTGGCCAGCTACCTCAGCCGTTCTGCCAAAAATCACTATACGCACCCATTCTGTTCTATCTTGTTTAGCGCCATTTTTGTCTTTATAACTATCTGTACATGCAATTGAAAAATTTGCAATTGCATCTCCACCAGCCGTGTATCGCATTTCTGGGTCACGACCCAAGTTGCCCACCAAAATCACTTTATTTACTGATGCCATGTTTTTACTCTCCTATTAATTTTAGCGCGGCAGCTTCGTCCCAATTTTGCTGCAAATCCACTTTTAAAATCACCATACCTTCATCGGGTAATACGACCGTTTCTCGCACCCCTGATAATGCCGCGAGTTTTGTTGCCAATGCTTTGGCTTTAGCACCACTGATTTTGTTAAGATGGTACATCTTACTTTTTACGGCTGGCGGCGCTTTCATGCTCAAGCCGAACAGCAACCATAATGCCATTAAAACACTACAAAAAACAAATACAGATGCATAACCATAATAGTGCGATAAATATCCACCAACAGTACCGCCCACAAATACACCTAATGATTGGGTGGTGTTGTAAACGCCAATCGCCGTGCCCTTCGAGGCGGCTGGGGCAATTTTGGTAATGATGGATGGTAAAGATGCCTCGAGTACATTAAACGCCACAAAATATGCGCCGAGCGAGAAAACAATACCCCAGAAATAATCAATTGAAAAAGCCAATGCCAACTGTGCAACAAACATCATGGCGATGGCACCAACAAATACTTGCTTGAGTTTAGCTTTTTTCTCAGCATAAATAATCGCTGGCAGCATGAGAATAAATGAGCTCACCAGCACAGGCAGGTAAATCTGCCAATGGTCATTGGCCTGCATACCGCTAGTGTCTTTGATGGCAAACGGCACGACTACAAACATCGCCATTTGCGCCGCATGAAGGGCAAAAATGCCATAATTCAGGCGTAATAATTGGGTGTCTTTGAGTACTTCTTTTAACTTGCCTGTTTTGGCTTGTGCATCTGAATGGAAACTGCTCGCCACTGGGTCTGGCACGACAAATTTCACCACCAAAATAGCCACAGCGGCTAAAACGGCTGTCATTAAAAAGATGCCCGAAACGCCGATGAGATTATTGAGTACTGGGCCTAAAATTAAAGACATCGCGAATGTAATACCAATGGTGCCGCCTATCATTGCCATGGCTTTTGTGCGATGATCTTCTCGGGTGAGGTCAGCCACTAGCGCGGTGACTGCGGCAGAAACAGCGCCAGCGCCTTGAATACTGCGGCCTAAAATAATCATGGGTAAATCATCCGCGAGACCAGCCACCAAACTACCAATCACAAATAAAACAAGGCCAACATAAATGACGCGCTTACGGCCAAATCGGTCAGAGGCAATGCCGAACGGCAATTGGAATATAGCTTGGGTAAGGCCGTAAGCACCTAGCGCAAGACCTATCATCAAATGGCTTTTGCCACTTGGGAGTGTTTCTGCATAAATCGCAAAAATAGGCAAAATAAGGAACATGCCGAGCATACGCAAACCATAAATAGACGCCAAACTTGCACTTGCGCGCAACTCGGTGGAATTCATTTTGTCCATGGAAGGTGTGAATGACATGAAATTATTTAACTTTATCTTTTAACTTGCGTATATTAACAGGTTGCCCGCTTTTTTAGATGGGCACTTTAAAAGTCTTGTCTTGAAAAGTCGTGTTTTTGGATTGCTTACGTTTTTTTAGAAGTATGGCATCACATAAACATTACTTGTAACAACTTTCTGTTTTAATAAAATATTTTTAGGTTCAGCATAAATTGATAGATTTCATTCGTATTCGCGGTGCTCGCACGCACAATCTTAAAAACGTTTCGCTGGACTTACCACGCAACAAAATGATTGTAATTACTGGGCTTTCTGGCTCTGGTAAGTCTTCGCTCGCTTTTGACACGCTTTATGCCGAAGGTCAGCGCCGCTATGTTGAGTCACTCTCTGCATATGCGCGCCAATTCTTGGCGCGTATGGATAAACCAGAAGTCGATTTAATCGAAGGCTTATCCCCAGCCATTTCTATCGAGCAAAAATCTACATCGCATAACCCACGCTCAACGGTGGGAACGGTTACAGAGATTCATGATTATTTGCGTTTGCTTTATGCCCGCGCTGGCGACCCAGAATGCCCTGAGCATCGCATCAAATTAGAAGCGCAAACTGTCTCGCAAATGGTGGATAGCGTTTTAAGCTTACCTGAAGAAACTAAGCTGATGATTTTGGCGCCCGTTGTGCGTGAGCGCAAAGGCGAACAACTCGATTTATTTGAGGGATTAAAAGCACAAGGTTTTGTGCGCGTGCGAGTAGATGGTGAAATTTATGAACTTGATGCGCCACCAACTCTCACTAAAACCACTAAACATTCAATTGATGTTGTCGTCGATCGATTAAAAGTTCGAGTGGATATGAAACAGCGCATTGCGGAATCATTCGAAACAGCGCTGCGTTTAGCGGAAGGAAAAGCCATCGCAATGGAGATGGATAACGGTAAAGAGCATTTGTTCTCAGCTAAATTTTCATGCCCATCCTGTGATTACTCATTAGCTGAACTTGAACCGCGCTTATTCTCATTTAACAACCCGATGGGTGCTTGTCCAAAATGTGATGGCTTGGGTCAAATGAGCTTTTTTGATCCTAAACGCGTCGTTGCGTTCCCACACTTATCACTCGCCGCTGGCGCGATTAAAGGCTGGGACAAGCGCAACCAATTTTACTTCCAACTATTAAGTAGTCTTGCCGCACATTATGGCTTTGACTTAGAAACAGCCTTTGAAGTGTTGCCAGAAACAACCCAACATATTTTATTGCATGGAAGTGGCAAAGAAGAGATTGCTTTTAAGTACCTCAATGAACGCGGATCGTTCTTTGAAAAGCGTCATAGCTTCGAGGGGATTTTAAACAATCTTCATCGTCGTTATCATGAAACTGACTCAACCACTGTGCGTGAAGAGTTGGCGAAATATCTCAATTCTCAAACTTGTCCTAGCTGTGCGGGTACGCGTTTGCGCACCGAAGCACGTCATGTAAAAGTGGGGAATAAGAATATTCATGAAGTGTGCGAAGTGCCGTTGAAGCAAGCACTAACATTCTTTGAAACTATTGAACTGCATGGTCAGAAGCTCGCGATTGCGGATAAAATCGTCAAAGAGATTAGTAACCGCTTGAAGTTCTTAACCAATGTTGGTTTGGAATATTTATCGCTATCACGTTCTGCTGAAACGCTATCAGGTGGCGAAGCGCAACGTATTCGTTTGGCCTCACAAATTGGCTCAGGGCTAACTGGCGTGATGTACGTGCTAGATGAGCCCTCTATTGGTTTGCATCAACGCGACAACGACCGACTGCTTGAAACCTTGAAGCGATTACGTGATATTGGCAATAGTGTGATTGTGGTTGAACATGACCAAGATGCGATTATGGCGGCTGATTATGTGGTGGACATTGGCCCAGGCGCTGGCGAACATGGCGGCCAAATTGTGGCCGAGGGCACACCAGCTGAAATTCAAGCCAACGAAAATTCACTCACTGGCCAATACCTCAGCGGCAAAAAACAAATCACCTACAACCATAATCGGCATATGCCAGACCCTGCGCGTTGGTTGTCACTTTCTCACGCGACGGGGAATAACTTAAAAGACGTATCGCTTAAGTTGCCAGTGGGCTTGCTCACTTGTGTAACCGGCGTTTCAGGTTCAGGCAAATCAACCCTCATTAACGACACGTTATACCGTGTTGTCGCTCAGCATTTATATGGCAGCTCTACCGAACCAGCACCATTTGATGGTATTGAGGGTTTAGAGTTTTTCGATAAAGTGGTGGATGTCGACCAAAGTCCAATCGGCCGGACGCCTCGCTCAAACCCCGCCACTTACACCGGCTTATTTACGCCGATTCGTGATTTGTTTGCAGGCGTGCCAGAGAGTCGTGTACGTGGTTATGGCCCTGGTCGCTATTCGTTTAACGTAAAAGGTGGTCGCTGCGAAGCTTGCCAAGGTGACGGGGTATTAAGGGTTGAGATGCACTTCTTGCCAGACGTTTATGTCCCTTGTGATGTATGTAAAGGACAGCGCTATAACCGCGAAACATTAGAAATTAACTACAAGGGCAAAAACATCCGTGAAGTATTAGAGATGACGGTTGAGCAAGCCCATGAGTTTTTTAGCGTTGTGCCTGTGGTGCAACGCAAACTCAAAACCTTACTCGATGTTGGTTTAGGCTATATCACACTTGGTCAATCAGCAACCACGTTATCTGGCGGTGAAGCCCAGCGCGTCAAACTCGCACTTGAGCTCTCT
>CAMCTR010000011.1 GCA_945878605.1 Candidatus Methylopumilus universalis
TGAGTTGCACGATGAGCTTGGACAATATGTGACGGCCATTAAAACCTTTGCGGTGGGCATTGCAAATAAAACCGTCGAGAAGATGCCTGACGTTTCATCGAATGCGCAAACCATTGTAGCGGCAGCTAACCATATTTATGATGGCATGCACAGCATTATTCGTCATTTGCGCCCGGGTTCGCTTGATAATTTAGGGCTCTCTGAAACGCTTAAAGATGGAGTGAATCACTTACAAAAGCAACATCCTGATATTGAGATTGAATTGGATTTGGCAGGTGAGCTGGACGAGTTGGGTGAAAATCTCAATATTAATTTTTATCGTATTGTGCAAGAGTCTCTAAATAATGCGATAAAACATGCAAAAGCCAGTATTATCAAAGTCTCTTTGAGAAAAGATAAACAGGGCAATCTTAATCTTAAAGTACAAGATAATGGAGTGGGAATGGATGCGGACAAGGTCGACCAAACTCAGCATTTTGGCTTGCTTGGCATGCGGGAAAGAACGCAAGCATTTCATGGCATTTTCAACATTGAGTCGTCGCCCAGTAAAGGCACGACCATTTCTATCTGCATCCCCAAGGAGACAATTGCATGAGCACCCCCATTAATGTGTTGCTAGTGGATGACCACGCGGTCGTTCGCATGGGTTTTAAAATGCTCTTAGAATCTGATGCGGATATAAAAGTAGTCGCCGAAGCTGATAGCGGTGAAAACGGCGTGAAGATGTACATGGAGCATAAGCCAGATGTGGTGGTGATGGACATCACCATGCCAGGGATTGGTGGGCTTGAAGCGACTGATCGGATTATTGCAAAAGACAGCTCAGCACGTATTCTTGTGCTTTCGGCACATGAGGACTCTGTTCATCCTAAGCGCGTGCTGAATGCTGGCGCAATGGGTTATTTGACAAAGCGAAGTGCGGCTGAGGAGCTTATTAAAGCCATTCGCATGGTTGCTAACCGTAAAATGTATTTGGAAGCGAGTATTGCTCAACAAATGGCCATTCAGCAGCTCAATGGTGAAAAAAACCCCGTAGATGTTTTGTCGGATCGTGAGTTTGAAGTATTTATGGCACTGGCTAAGGGTGAAACGACAAACCAAATTGCCGAGATATTGAGCCTTTCTCCACGCACAGTTGGCACCCATTTGTACAATATCAAGCAAAAGCTTAATGCGGGTAATTCAGCAGAAATTGCTTTAATTGCAATGCGTTCGGGATTGATTGACCCTTAAGTGTTACTCTTTGCGCTTGCATTAGCGCTCACGCTCATTACACCGCTGCTTATGATTAATACGATCGCTAACCAGCGGTCCATCGACAGCATTTCTTTCCAAAGCAGTATGCCAAACAAACTTGCTAGCACAACGGTAGTGTAGGCGAGGCTGCCAACGACCAATGGATTGCCGGTTCGGTATGCGCGCGTCATGGCGAGCTGTGCAATGGTGGCGCAAGTGC
Source organism: Candidatus Methylopumilus universalis (assembly GCA_945878605.1). GTDB lineage: Bacteria > Pseudomonadota > Gammaproteobacteria > Burkholderiales > Methylophilaceae > Methylopumilus_A > Methylopumilus_A universalis_B. The sequence goes on from CAMCTR010000011.1 coordinate 1,457, forward strand.
CTAGGCCTGCAAGTATCGGTAAATCTTTAAACTCAATTGGGCTAAAGTGGTGAATGAGCATCCATGCCCCCCCGCCGATTGTGCAAACTAGCGAAAAATAAAATACGGTGCGCCAATCTGGCTCGCCAGCACGTCCAAGTTGGGCGACATATACATAGACCCAGCCAGCCATTAATCCAGAAAGCAAACCAAGCCCACCCGCAAGAAACTCCCCATAATGAATGCTAGGCTTGAGTAAAAAAGTAACGCCGATAAAGCCAGTAAGGATCGCTACAAGCAATATTTTTTTTGGTTTTTCATCAAGCGCAATTGTCAAAATTGCTGCCATCGCCAAAGGTGAGGTGTAGTTGAGAGTAATCGCTGTGGCAAGGGGTAATTCACTAATCGCGTAGAAAAACATCACCATAGAGATGAAGCCGATGATGGAGCGGGACATTTGTTTTTTGATGAGATGGGTTTTAAGTGAAAGTTGGTTGCAGACAACGTAGAAGGAAATAAATATCAATCCAACCAATGAGCGATAAAAAACCAGTTCTGCGCTTGAGAATTTGTGTGAGGCAATTTTGACTAACACACCCATCACAGCGAAGAAAAATGCTGCGACGAGCATCCATAAACTACCTAATTTGAACTGCTTCACAAATGCGGTCCTAGCTGCGCGCGCAGCCAATAATGAAAGTGCTCCAAACCTGTTTCCATCGGATGTTGATATGGGCCTCGCTCATCAATACCTTGAGCAAATAGGGCGCGGCGACCATCATGCATGCGCTGACAAATTTCTTTATCTTCATCAGCAGTTTCCTCATAAGCGGCTTGCTGAGCGGCGACATATTCGCGCTCAAACAGGGTGATATCTTCTGGGTAGTAGAATTCAACCACGTTGCTACATTTGTATACACCACGAGGGATGATGTGAGAAATCACGAGCACGTTTGGATACCATTCGATCATGAGGAATGGATAATAGACCATCCAAATGGCGCCATACTTTGGCAAGCCCTTTTTGTCATGGTATTGTTTAACCTTTGTTTGCCAGTTTTTGTAGATCGCTGAGCCTGCTTTGTCAGCATTTGGTTTGTAGCCAACCGTTTGCACGCTATAGTCTTTGCCAAACTCCCAATTGAGTGCATCGCAATCTACAAAGCGATCTAAGCCCGGATGGAATGGGCCAACGTGGTAGTCCTCTAAGTACACTTCTATAAAGGTCTTCCAGTTGAAGTCGTATTCATCAACGGTCACGCGGTCTAGCATGTAATTGGTGAAGTCGAAATCTTGCTTGCAACCTAATGCATTTAAGTCTTTCGGAGTATTACGCTTGCTGTTAAAAAGCAATCCCTGCCACTTGGTGAGGGGTGTGTGGTCTAGGTGAAGGCAAGGGTCTTCTTGGAAGTGTGGCGCACCCAAGAGTTCACCTTGCAGGTTGTAAGTCCAGCGGTGAAGTGGGCAAACGATATGTTTTGTATTTCCTTGCCCATTTAACATCAGGGCCTGACGATGACGACAAATGTTGCTGATTAAGCTAATGCCTTGCTGGTTGTGTACCAAGGCTTTGCCGTCTTGCATCCAGCCCAGCGTGTAAAAATCCCCTTGATTTGGCACCATGAGCTCGTGACCAAGATACTGTGGTGCTTTGGGAAATAAATGCTTTACTTCTAGCGCGTAAATGGTGGGATCGGTATACCAAGTAACAGGCAGTTGGACTGAGTTGCTGACTTGAATATTATGGCTGATGTTAAGAGAAATCATGTCGCTTATTAGTGTTCAACTAAATTTGTTTTTTTTGAGGCTGTAAGGGGTATCGCATTTGTTTTAATACGATTTATTATTCTAAATAATTAATCTAATGGATGCGATTTTGCACTAACCCCATTTTTTTTCAAGTTTTTTCCAGACTGCTGCTTTTTGACCTAGTATCCCTAAGAATTTAATTGAACAAATTTAGAATAAGTTTCAGCGACTTAAAAGCCCGCAAATGCACCTCAAAAAGGGCTCAATTCTTGCCTAAAAGACCATTTTGAGATAATCTGAGGATACTAGATTTAAAACAATCACCATGCTTAAGGAGCAAGCAAATGAAAAATCCACTAGATTCAATTTTAGGTACGATCATTTCTGGCTTAGTTCTAACGATTGTGTTGTATTTATTTGTGAAACATTTTGTATTGGCGGGGGTGTAAGTCATGGAATATTTAATGGGCATTTTCCGCTGGTTACACATCATGGCAGGCATCACTTGGATTGGCTTGCTTTACTATTTTAATTTAGTACAAGTGCCTGCAATGAAAGACGCTGCTGCTGATGGAACTGCAGCAGGCATTTCAAAACACGTAGCCCCTCGCGCTTTGCTTTGGTTCCGCTGGGCCGCTGTTGCTACTTGGTTAATGGGTGCCGCCCTTTTAGGCCCCCACTTTAGCGCGGCCTTTGGTTTGCAAGCAGGCTTTACCGGCATTGGCATTGGTTCATGGTTAGGAAGCATTATGTTATTCAATGTTTGGGTGCTAATTTGGCCAAATCAACAGAAGATTTTGGGTATGGTTTCTGCTAAGGATGATGAAAAAGCGAAAGCGCGTCGCGTGGCATTTTTAGCATCACGCACCAACATGATGCTTTCCATACCAATGCTGTTCTTCATGGCAAATGGATTGTCCCATAGTGGTTCCATTGCATTATAGAATTTTTTTGTTAAGCTGAAATTGGCGGCTTAAGCCGCCTTTTTCATTTTTACATGGCAACAGATTGTTGCCTATTTTGTTTTGTAAGTATTGAGTAAAGTGATATGTCACAACATTTGATGAACACCTATGCACGTCAGCCTGTTTGCTTTGTAAAAGGTGAAGGCGTTTGGCTATTCGATCCAGCGGGCAACCGCTATTTGGATGCGCTCGCTGGTGTTGCAGTGAATGGTCTAGGTCATGCACATCCTAAGCTGGTCAAGGCAATTAGCGAGCAAGTAGCTAAATTAATTCATGTTTCGAACGTTTACAACATCAAAGAACAATCACGCCTTGCCGAAAAGCTGTGTGAAATTTCTGGCATGGACAAGGTTTTCTTTTGTAACTCTGGTTGTGAGGCGAACGAGGCTTCAATCAAATTAGCTAGACTTTACGGACACAACAAGGGTATTAGAAATCCTGAAATCATCGTGATGGAAAAAGCATTCCATGGTCGAACCTTAGCAACACTTTCAGCAACTGGAAACCGTAAAGCGCAAGCAGGCTTTGAGCCGCTAGTGAGTGGGTTTGTGCGTGTGCCGTTTGATGATGTGGAAGCGTTACGTCAAGTTGCCGCGCACAATAAAAACGTGGTGGCGATTTTGGTTGAGCCAGTGCAAGGCGAGGGCGGAATTAACATTCCGCATGACGCTGCAGGCTATTTAGAGCAATTACGTAAGATTTGCGACGACAACGGTTGGTTGTTAATGCTTGATGAAGTGCAAACAGGGATAGGCCGAACAGGCACTTGGTTCGCATTTCAACATACCAACATCGTGCCTGATGTCATGTCATTGGCGAAGGGTTTAGGTTCCGGTGTGCCGATTGGTGCTTGCATTGCTAAGGGTGTTGCGGCTGAAACATTTACTTATGGCAAACATGGCTCTACTTTTGGCGGCAACCCTTTGGCTATGGCCGCTGGTTTTGCCACATTACAAATTATCGAAGAAGAAAATTTACGCGCCCACGCTGAAGTAATGGGCAATGTGATTTGCAATGGCTTGCGTGCTGCACTTAAAGAGGTTGCTGGCGTCAATATCATTCGTAATGCGGGCTTGATGATTGGGGTTGAGCTTAATCGGCCATGTGGCGATTTGGTTAAGCGAGCGCTGGCTGAAAAGCTTCTAATCAACGTGACTGCCGACAATGTGGTGCGCTTGTTGCCGCCGCTAGTGATTAATCAAAGTGAAGCTGAGCAGCTGGTGGCAATCTTAGCTAAATTAATTATGAAATTTTTAAGCGAACAATAATTTTATTTAATGGTTTAAACGTCCAATTTTTTGGTCAACATCATGACAATCAAACACTTTTTACAATTTAACGACTTAAATCTCAACGAGCTTAATCATATTTTTGAACGCACACGTTGGATTAAATCGCAATTCAAAGCCTATCAGCAATACTGGCCGCTCTCAGACCGTACATTGGTGATGATTTTTGAGAAAGCAAGCACCCGTACACGCCTTTCTTTTGAAGCTGGTATGCAACAATTAGGAGGTTCGGCGATTTATTTGAATACGCGTGACTCACAGTTGGGTCGTGGCGAGCCAGTTGAGGATGCCGCACAAGTGATCTCTCGTATGAGCGATATCGTGATGATTCGTACATTTGAGCAGGACATTATTGAGCGCTTCGCAGCTAATTCCCGTGTGCCTGTGATTAATGGCTTAACCAATGAATATCATCCATGCCAAATTTTGGCGGACATTTTCACCTTCATTGAACATCGAGGTCCAATCAAAGGCAAAACCGTTGCTTGGATTGGTGATTCAAACAATGTTTGTAATACCTGGTTGCAAGCGGCTGAGGTGCTGGACTTCAATGTGCATGTTTCAACGCCGCCTGGCTACGAAGTTGAACCTGAGCGTGCCAATTTATACGGCGATAGCCACTACGAAGAGTTTGCAGATCCGATGGAAGCGGCACGTGCCGCTGACTTGTTGACGACAGATGTTTGGACTTCAATGGGTTTTGAAGCTGAAAACGAAGAGCGTATGCGTGACTTTGCTGATTGGCAAGTGGATGCAGACATGATGCGTGTAGCGAAAGAGGATGCATTGTTTATGCATTGCTTGCCAGCCCATCGTGGTGAAGAGGTTTCTGCCGAAGTGATAGATGGCAAGCATTCAGTTGTTTGGGATGAGGCTGAAAATAGACTGCATGTTCAAAAGGCACTCATGGAGTACCTTTTGTTAGGAAAAGTTAAGTAATTATTGAGATTGGAAAAGAAGTAATGAGCGATATTGAAAAAGTAGTGTTGGCGTATTCAGGCGGTCTTGATACTTCAGTGATCTTGAAGTGGCTTCAAGATGAATACAAATGTGAAGTGGTGACCTTTACTGCTGACCTAGGTCAAGGTGAGGAGTTAGAGCCTGCGCGTGCTAAAGCCAAAGCAGCTGGTGTAAAAGAGATTTACATTGATGATGTGCGCGAAGAGTTTGTGCGTGACTTTGTATTCCCAATGTTTCGTGCGAATACGGTTTATGAAGGTGAATATTTACTTGGTACATCAATTGCACGTCCCTTGATTGCAAAACGTTTGATTGAGATTGCAAATGAGACAGGTGCGGACGCTATTTCTCATGGAGCGACCGGCAAGGGTAATGACCAAGTGCGTTTTGAATTGGGCGCTTATGCTTTAAAACCCAACATCCATATCATTGCCCCTTGGCGTGAGTGGGATTTGCTTTCACGTGAAAAGCTTTTGGCGTATGCAGAAAAGCACGGTATCCCAGTTGAAATGAAACATAAGCAAGGCGGCAGCCCATACAGCATGGATGCGAATTTATTACATATCTCTTACGAAGGCCGTCATTTAGAAAACCCAGCGGCAGAGGCTGAAGAAGATATGTGGCGCTGGACAGTGTCACCAGAAAAAGCCCCAGATGCGCGTGAATACATTGATATTGAATATTTAAATGGCGACCCTGTTGCATTGAACGGCCAGAAAATGAAAGCGCATGAAATTTTGGGGCATTTGAATAAGGTTGGCGGTAAACATGGCATTGGTCGTTTGGACTTGGTTGAAAATCGTTATGTGGGCATGAAGTCACGCGGTTGCTACGAAACACCAGGTGGTACGATTTTACTTAAAGCACATCGTGCAATCGAATCAATTACATTAGATCGCGAAGTGGCGCATTTAAAGGATGACTTAATGCCGCGCTATGCCAGCATGATTTATAACGGTTACTGGTGGAGCCCAGAGCGCTTGGCGGTGCAAACCCTTATCGACCAAACGCAAAAAACTGTTAATGGCTGGGTGCGCTTAAAACTTTACAAAGGTAATGTCATTGTTGCAGGCCGTGATTCAAAAACAGACTCGTTGTTTGATCCAAACATTGCAACGTTTGAAGATGACAAAGGCGCTTACGACCAAAAAGATGCAGCGGGCTTTATTAAGCTTAACGCATTGAGATTGCGTATTGCGGCAAATTTAAAACAGAAGCAACACTAAACAAAAGAAACCCTCATTTAAAAGGAAAATATCATGGCTCAGTTTGATAATGTAAGTGTAAAAAGAAAAGCTAATGTCTATTTCGATGGTAAATGCGTTAGCCATACGGTTTTATTCCCTAACGGCACACGTAGCACAATAGGCGTGATTTTCCCAAGCTCACTGACATTTAACACACAAGCGCCAGAATTGATGGAAATCAATCTAGGTCTTTGCAAAGTGCGTCTTGCCGGTGAAGCAGACTGGAAAACATACAGTGCTGGCGAAAAATTCACCGTGCCGGGCAATTCATCATTTGATATTGAAGTGCTTGAAATGCTTGATTACGTTTGTCATTTTGAATAATTAAGAGGTCGATATGCCATCTTTTGATATTACATCTGAAGTCGATATGGTCGCCTTGAAAAACGCGATTGATGTGGTTAGTCGTAGCATTACGAATCGCTATGATTTTAAAGGTACAAGCGCTAAAGTTGAGCTCAACGAGAAAGATAGCTTGATGACTTTATTTGGTGACTCTGATTTTCAATTAGATCAAATCAAGGACATTTTATTACCTGCGATGGAAAAGAAAGAGGCTGATAGTGCCAAGCGACTTGACCACCAAGATGTTCAAAAGATTTCTGGCAATAAAGTGAAGCAAGTGCTGAAGATTAAAGATGGCATTGATAGTGAATTGGCTAAACGCATTGTTAAGCTGATTAAAGACAGCGGCGTGAAGGTGCAAGCTAGTATTCAAGGCGATACAGTACGCGTGGTGGGCGCTAAGCGTGATGTGTTACAAGATACTATTGCGCAAGTAAAAAAGTCCGTAACGGATTTTCCTTTGCAGTTTGGTAATTTTAGAGATTAATCTTTATATATGGTTAGAAATTGAATGAGCGCAAAAACCCTTTACGAGAAGTTGTTTGATTCCCATGTGGTGACCGAAGAGAACGGCATTGCGCTGATTTATATTGACCGTCATTTGGTGCATGAAGTGACTAGTCCGCAAGCTTTTGAAGGCTTACGTTTAGCTAGCAGAAAGCTTTGGCGCAAAGACTCGATAGTAGCGACTGCTGATCACAACACGCCAACGAATGGCTGGGAAAAAGGCTTGGACGGCATTTCTGATCCAATCTCGCGTATTCAAATCGAAACGCTAGACAGTAATATCAAAGAGTTTGGTGCTAAAGCTTACTTTCCATTTATGGATAAAGGCCAAGGCATTGTTCACGTCATGGGACCAGAGCAGGGCGCAACACTGCCGGGAATGACAGTAGTCTGTGGCGACTCTCACACTAGTACACATGGAGCTTTTGGTGCTTTAGCACACGGCATTGGAACGTCTGAAGTTGAGCACGTCATGGCGACGCAATGTTTGGTGCAGAAAAAATCTAAATCTATGCTCGTGCTTGTTGACGGCAAGCTAGGTAGTGGCGTGACAGCTAAAGATGTGGCATTAGCAATTATCGGCAAGATTGGCACAGCCGGTGGAACGGGTTATGCGATTGAGTTTGGCGGTAGCATCATTCGTGCGTTAACGATGGAAGGGCGTATGACGCTATGTAATATGGCGATTGAAGCTGGCGCGCGTGCTGGGATGGTGGCTGTTGACGGTGCGACGATTAATTACGTTAAAGGTCGCCCTTATGCGCCTAAAGCAGACCAATGGGATGCTGCGGTCGCTTACTGGCGCACTTTGGTGAGTGATGATGATGCCAAGTTCGATGCAACAGTCATTTTAAATGGCGATGATATTCAACCGCAAGTGACTTGGGGCACTTCACCTGAGATGGTGGTTGGCATTGATGGGCGTGTGCCTGACCCTGCAAACGAATCTGATGCGACCAAGAAGGGCAGTATGGAGCGCGCCCTGCAATATATGGGTTTGCAAGCGAACACACCGATGAATGAAATTAGCATTGATAAAGTCTTTATTGGTTCATGCACTAACTCTCGTATTGAGGATTTACGTGCTGCTGCCAGTGTTGCTAAAGGCAAAAAAATTGCTGGCAATGTTAAGTTGGCTTTGGTTGTGCCAGGTTCTGGCTTGGTGAAAGCGCAAGCTGAAGCAGAAGGCTTGGATAAAGTATTTATAGAGGCGGGCTTTGAATGGCGTGAACCAGGGTGTTCAATGTGTTTAGCCATGAATGCCGACCGCCTAGAATCAGGCGAGCGCTGTGCATCTACTTCTAACCGCAACTTTGAAGGCCGCCAAGGCATGGGCGGTAGAACGCATTTGGTTAGCCCCGAGATGGCTGCTGCTGCCGCGATTGCTGGACATTTTGTTGATGTCCGTACTTTTATTTAAGAGATTGATGATATGCAAGCATTTACCCAATTAAATGGTTTAGTGGTTCCGCTAGACAGAGCGAATGTTGATACTGACGCGATTATTCCTAAACAGTTTTTAAAATCCATCAAGCGAAGTGGCTTTGGTCCTAACGCCTTTGATGAATGGCGTTATTTAGACCATGGTGAACCTGGCATGGATAACATTAAGCGTAAAGTTAATCCTGATTTTGTGTTGAATCAACCGCGTTACCAAGGTGGTTCAGTGCTTTTGGCACGTGAAAACTTTGGCTGTGGCTCTAGCCGTGAACATGCGCCTTGGGCGCTGGAAGACTATGGTTTCCGCGTGATTATTGCGCCTAGTTTCGCTGATATTTTCTTTAACAACTGCTTCAAGAATGGCATGTTACCTATCGTATTGTCTGCGGATGATGTGGATGCTTTATTCAAAGAAACTGAAGCGGCAGAAGGTTACAAGCTAAACATAGACTTGAGTGCACAAACCATTTCAACGCCAAGTGGCAATTCATACCAATTTGACGTGGATGCTTTCCGTAAGCATAGTTTGTTGAATGGTTTGGACGATATTGGTTTGACCATGCAGCATCAGGAAGCAATTAAAGCCTTTGAAAAAAAACATCAAGTTGCACAACCTTGGTTGTTCAATTAGCGCTTGTTTAATTAAGAATATTTTTTAGAATTAGTTAGGAATTTAGATGAAGATTGCAGTTCTGCCAGGTGATGGCATCGGTCCAGAAATCGTTGCTCAAGCAGTTAAGGTTTTAAATGCCTTAAATATTGGTTTTGAAATGAAAGAAGCGCCAATTGGTGGAGCTGGTTATGAGGCAGCTGGCGATCCACTTCCTGCAGATACCTTGAAGTTGGCTAAAGAATCTGATGCCGTTTTGCTTGGTGCGGTGGGTGACTGGAAATATGATGCATTACCACGCGATATGCGTCCTGAGCGTGGTTTGCTCCGCATTCGTAAAGAACTTAATTTGTTCGCTAATCTTCGTCCTGCATTGCTTTATCCAGAGCTAGCTTCTGCTTCGACGCTTAAGCCGGAAGTGGTTGCTGGTTTAGATATTATGATTGTGCGTGAGTTAACCGGGGATATTTATTTTGGCCAGCCACGCGGCATTTCTACTTTGCCAAATGGCGAGCGCGAGGGTGTGAACACCATGCGCTATTCTGAATCTGAAATCCGCCGGATCGGTCATGTTGCTTTTAGAATCGCAATGAAGCGTAATAAAAAAGTTTGTTCTGTCGATAAAGCGAACGTGCTTGAGACGACTGAATTATGGCGTCAGGTCATGATTGAAATTTCAAAAGAATATCCAGAAGTTGAATTGAGCCACATGTATGTGGATAACGCGGCGATGCAATTAATCCGTGCGCCTAAGCAATTTGATGTGATGGTAACAGGTAATATTTTTGGCGACATTTTATCTGATGAAGCTTCAATGCTGACGGGCTCTATAGGTATGTTGCCTTCAGCGTCACTGGATGCCAACAATAAGGGAATGTACGAGCCTAGCCATGGGTCTGCGCCAGATATTGCCAATCAAGATATTGCAAATCCATTAGCGACTATTCTTTCAGCATCCATGATGCTTCGCTATAGCTTTAACGACGAAAAGAACGCAACACGCATCGAAGATGCAGTGAAAAAAGCCTTGGCGCAGGGTTGCCGTACCGCTGATATTTACACTGAAGGCACCAAAAAAGTGAAATGTAGCGAAATGGGCGAGGCGGTCGTTGCTGCTTTATAAAAGATTTAGGAAAACAAGAAAATGTTAAAAGTAGGCTTTATTGGTTGGCGCGGTATGGTGGGCTCTGTGCTCATGCAACGTATGTTGGAAGAGAACGATTTTGCGAGTATTGAACCGCAGTTTTTCACCACATCGCAAGTGGGGGGCGCTGGTCCCAATGTTGGTAAAGATACACCTTCGTTAAAAGACGCTAAAAATACTGCTGAATTAAAGCATATGGACGTCATTGTCTCCTGCCAAGGTGGTGATTACACCAGTGAAGTGTTCCCTAAATTACGTGAGGATGGTTGGCATGGCCATTGGATTGATGCCGCTTCTACATTACGTATGGAAGATAACGCCGTTATTATCCTTGACCCTGTAAACATGCACGTGATTAAAAATGCGATGCAAAAAAGTGGTAAAAATTGGGTGGGCGGTAACTGTACGGTATCACTCATGCTTATGGCTTTGAATGGATTATTCAAAGAAAACTTGGTGGAATGGGCAACTTCTATGACCTACCAAGCCGCATCAGGCGCAGGTGCACAAAATATGCGTGAATTGCTGAAGCAAATGGGCGCTGCAAATCAAGCTGTCGCTGGTTTAATTGCAGATCCAGCTTCCGCTATTTTAGATATTGACCGCACCGTTGCATCAGCTTTGCGGGATGATAATTTCCCCACAGCGCACTTCGGTGTGCCATTGGCGGGCAGCTTAATTCCTTGGATTGATAAAGACTTAGGTAATGGTCAAAGTAAAGAAGAGTGGAAGGGTGGCGCTGAGACTAACAAGATTCTTGGTTTAGAAGCCAGCCCTATTGTGATTGACGGCTTGTGTGTGCGTGTTGGCGCAATGCGATGCCATTCTCAAGCGCTGACAATTAAGCTGAAAAAAGATGTGCCATTAGATGAAATCACTGACATGTTGGCAAAAGCAAATCAATGGACAAAAGTGATTCCCAATGAGCGTGAAGCAAGCATGAAGCTACTCACCCCTGCTGCAGTTACTGGCACGCTGACAACGCCAGTAGGGCGTTTGCGTAAAATGGGGATGGGCGGTGAGTACTTGTCAGCATTTACGGTAGGTGACCAACTGTTGTGGGGTGCTGCAGAGCCACTTCGTCGTATGTTAGATATTTTGGTAAAAAATTAATTTCTTAGAAGTCACGCCTTGCAAGGTACTGAATTCGATGTTATTTTAAAAATATCGTTTTCTTGTATGCGATAAGTTAAATCAGCTGAATCATATGGGTAATATAGTGAAAAAAACAATTATTAAACAAGCTTTTCTAGTGCTTTGTTTTGCGCTAATTCCATTGACCTCATCGGCTGCAGGACTTGGTAAGCTTACTGTTCTGTCTGCATTGGGAGAACCGCTTAATGCTGAGATAGAGTTGTTATCAGCGACACCCGAGGAACTAGCTGCTTTAACCGTTAGCCTTGCATCAGAAGAGCTTTATGCTGCCCAAGGACTTAATAAAACAGCGATTCAACAAACGATTAAAGTCGTTGTAAACAAAAAAACAAACGGAACCAACGTTATTCAATTAAGCTCCATTCAATCGGTCACGGATCCTTTTTTGGATATGCTGATTCAAGTAACGTGGAGTGATGGCCGGCTATCTCGTGAATATACCCTGTTGCTTGATCCGCCAGAATATGCTGTCGCAAATGTCACACCGCCGGTGGTTGATACACCTAAAAAAATAGGTGAGCGATCTATCGCTAAAACTGCTCAAGAGGGGCCTATCGAGGAATTTACAGCAAGAGAAAAAGCCAGAAGCCAGCCAGCGCAAGTGGCAGATAAAACGCCAAACGACAATTTAGAGCAAGGTCAGCCTATTACCACTCTTAAAGGCGACTCGTTAAGTGCCATTGCAAAAACACTTCAAGTGCCAGGTTTAAATTTAGATCAGATGTTGGTTGGACTTTATAAGGCCAATCCATCTGCTTTTGTGGATGAAAATATGAATCGCCTAAAAGTAGGTCAGGTGATTAATATTCCAAGTGCGGAAGTTCTGCAGGAAATCAATAAAGACGCAGCTGAACGTGAAGTTCGCGCGCAGGTTGCTAACTGGCATTCTTATAAGTCCAAACTCGCTGAGCTGGTATCGAAATCAGAGGTGACAGTCAATCAGTCTGTTAATCAGAGCGCAGGTAAGATAGCGACCAAAGCAGAAGATAAGGCGTTGCCAATTGCAGAAGGTCCAAGGGATGTTGTTAAGCTCGCCAAAATAGAGTCAGCAAAAGCGTCTGAAATTGATGGTAAACAAAATGCCTTAAGCAAAAAAGACGCTGAGCAAGTAAAAAGTACCTTACAAGATGATTTAGCCGCTAACGAAAACGCGATTAAAGAAACTGATGAAAGGTCAGCCGTATTAGAAAAACAAATTGCGGATATGAAAAAGTTATTGGCAGTTAAAAATAAAACAATGGCTGAAACACAAAAAAACGCCGATCAATCCATACAAAAAACATTAGAAGCCCGAGCTATTTGGGATGTGATTGATCCATTTTTATTGACGGTTGTTGGAGGATGTTTAAGCGTTTTAACGCTTATTTGGCTTTGGTTGAAAAGACAAAGTAAGACGCGAATTTTGCCTGAAGCTAGCTCATTAATCGACACACATGAAGTTGACTTTGATAATAAGCTCTATCATCGTGCTAAGGATGCTAATACAGCGGCTGTGACCACAACGGATAATCTTTCTGCATCGTCTGATGCAGAAAGAATGAAAGAGCAATCCCAGTCTAGCCAATCTTTGGAGCCCTTAAGCTTTGAGGAAAGTGCATTCGAAGTGGCACAATCTGAATCTACGGTTGAATTAGCACCATTAAATTTTAATCCAGTAAGCGAGATTTCGGATGCATCCGTCCTTCATGCTTCTTTTGATGCCGATAAAGAACTCCTAGAAGTTGATGAAATCAATTTCGATGTGTCTGAAACGTTAGCTTTCGATGATGTGAATACACGTCCACCTCAAGCAGTTGAAATAGATTTGACAGACATTAATTTGAATTTCGAATCTATTCAGCTTGACCCAATAGAAGTTCCTAGTACACCCATTCCTGATGCATTTAGTGGTGACTTTTCAAATGTACTTAAACTTGATACCAAGCCACGAGCAAAAAAAACGGTAAAAAAACTTGATGAAGTTCAAATGGAGCCAGATTTAGACGACTCTCAATTTGTCACTACAAAGCTAGAACTAGCTGTGGCTTACATTGATATGGCAGATAAAGAAGGTGCCTTAGAGTTGTTGAATGAGGTGCTACAAGAAGGTAACTCTGCACAGCGTGACCGCGCTCAAGTGCTGATTGATAGCTTGTCGTAATGAAGCGTAAAATTCAATCAGCCGGGCGTTTTAGCCCGGCTTTTTTACTCAAGCGATGCGATTTACATCCATCCCTTAGAATATCTGCACTGGTATTGATGGTTGTTTTGCTTCCCAGCCTTAAATTAAACCATCTTTTATTTTTGGGCGCGACATTGGTTGTGATGTTGTTATATTTTCGCATCAGTCGTTTTTTTGTCATGATCCGACGGATGCGTTGGTTGTTTTTATCCATTTTTTTGATTTATGCTTACACCACGCCAGGCCAGTATTTGATAGGTTTTCCCCTGGAAGTTGCACCTACCTCCGAAGGGTTGCATGCCGGACTGCTTCAAATCAGTAGAATTGCATTGGTGATTGCAGGGGTTGTTGTATTGATGGCAACATCAACAAGAGAAGTATTAATGGTGGGAATCTACTCCATCATCAAGCCTTTGAGTTTGATTGGTATTTCGCCTGAACGTTTTACGGCAAGGCTATATTTGACTTTGCAATACATTGAAACGAGTGAATTTAAATCAAAAAATGAAAAATCGGCCTGGCAGCAGATGCTAAAGCTTAATTTTTACTCGCATGAAAAAGCCCTAACGGATGAAATGATTCGCTTAGATTTTCCAAAAATCGGCTTCTTTGATGCTATTTGCATCGCTGGTTTAGTTCTTTTGATCTGTGTTTATTGGTGAGAATAGCGCTGTCTTTAGAATACGATGGCAACCACTTTTGTGGTTGGCAGACCCAGCCTGAGGGTTGCGGCGTTCAAGATCGTCTTGAAAAATCGCTGTCTGATATGGCTGGGCAGGAGGTCGGTGTGGTTGCTGCTGGGCGCACAGATACAGGTGTTCATGCGCTGTGCCAAGTGGTGCACTTTGATACAGAAACAGAGCGCCCATTAAGCGCTTGGGTACGAGGGATTAATGCGAATTTGCCGCCTCATGTGCGAGTACTTTGGGCGCAAGTGGTGCCTGATGATTTTCATGCGCGCTTTTCAGCAAGACGTCGTGATTATCAGTTTGTACTCTATAACGCGCAAGTTGCGCCGGCCGTCATGGCAAATAAAGCCAGCTGGTTTCATTTGCCACTTGATGTGGAAAAAATGGCCGAAGGGGCAAAGTTTTTAGAAGGAGAGCATGACTTTACTGCTTTTCGCGCTTCTGAATGCCAAGCGAAATCACCGATACGAACGCTTTCCCAAGCCGAAGTAAAAAAATATGGCGATTTTATCGTGTTTAATTTCTCTGGGAACGCCTTCTTGCATCATCAAGTGCGCAATATGGTGGGTGCTTTAGTGTATGTAGGCAAGTGTAGTTTCGAGCCAGAGTATATTAAAACCTTATTGCAAGCGCGCGACCGCACAAAGTCGCCACCTACCTTTTCGCCAGATGGATTGTATTTAACGGGCGTTGGCTACGAAGCGCATTGGGGCTTGCCGCCAACACGTCGGTACATTCAATTTTTTACCTCAAACAGCTAACTAAGCTGTGACAGTTTTGTGCCTTTCGGTTACGCTATCATCTTTAACTAAATTGTCTTATTTGTGCGAACTCGTGTAAAAATTTGCGGCATTACCCGCGTCCAAGATGTGCTTGCAGCAGTTAAGGAGGGCGCTGACGCGATTGGTTTGGTTTTTTACCCCCCAAGCCCGCGTAACGTGAGTGCCTTAGAAGCCGCTGAAATTGTTTCTAACATCCCTCCATTCATCACCGTCGTTGGTTTGTTTGTTGATGCTGAGCCTGCATTTATCAATGCAGTTCTTTCTGTTGTGCGCCTAGATTTACTGCAATTTCATGGGGATGAAACGCCTTCTGCATGTCGTCAATATTCACGGCCTTATATGAAGGCAATTCGCGTTAAAAGCGGTACAAATTTGGTACAATATGCGACTGATTATGCTGATGCAAAAGCCTTATTGTTAGATGCCTTTGCTGAGAGTATGCCAGGCGGAACAGGTCTGGTGTTCGATTGGTCATTAATTCCACAGAATTTACCTTTACCAGTGGTGTTGGCGGGCGGCTTAAATAATCAAAATGTTGGATTGGCGATTGAACAAGTAAGACCTTATGCGGTCGATGTAAGTGGTGGCGTTGAAGCCAGTAAAGGAATTAAGGATGCAGCGAAAATCGCTGCATTCATGCGAGGAGTCAGTAATGCAACTATATGATATGCCGGATGAACGTGGTCACTTTGGTCCTTATGGCGGGATCTTTGTCTCTGAAACTTTGGTTGAGGCGCTTGAAGAACTTCGTCTTATGTACGAAAAGTATCGCCATGATCCAGAGTTTTTGGCTGAGTTTGCGCACGATTTAAAACATTTTGTGGGTCGTCCAAGCCCGATTTATCATGCAAAGCGTTGGTCCGACAAAGTTGGTGGCGCGCAAATTTATTTGAAGCGTGAAGACCTAAACCATACGGGTGCGCACAAAGTAAACAACACGGTCGGTCAAGCATTGTTAGCTAAGCGCATGGGTAAGCCACGCGTGATTGCCGAAACTGGCGCGGGTCAGCATGGTGTTGCAACCGCTACGATTGCTGCGCGTTTAGGTCTTGAGTGCGTTGTTTATATGGGCTCTGAAGACATTAAGCGTCAAGCGCCTAACGTTTATCGTATGAAGCTCTTGGGTGCCACGGTTGTGCCAGTTGAAAGTGGTTCCAAAACGCTTAAAGATGCGCTCAATGAAGCCATGCGTGACTGGGTCACCAACGTTGAGAATACTTTCTACATTATCGGCACTGTGGCTGGTCCACATCCTTATCCAATGATGGTGCGCGACTTCCAAGCCGTGATTGGTGTTGAAGCGAAAATTCAAATGAATGAAATGGTTGGTCGTCAGCCAGATGCTGTGCTGGCTTGTGTTGGCGGTGGCTCAAATGCAATGGGTATCTTCTATCCGTATATTAATGAAGCAGGCGTAAAGTTAATCGGCGTTGAAGCGGCTGGTCATGGGATTGAAACCGGTAAGCATGCTGCCCCTCTTACCGCGAACAGCGCCGTGGGTGTGCTTCATGGAAACCGTACCTATTTGATGCAAGACGAAGATGGTCAAATCATCGAAACGCATTCAGTTTCAGCAGGTTTAGATTACCCAGGGGTTGGCCCTGAGCATGCGTGGCTAAAAGATATCAAACGTGCTGAGTACGTCGCCATTACCGATGATGATGCGATGACTGCTTTCCACAGCTTATGTCTAACAGAAGGTATTATTCCTGCCTTAGAGTCTAGCCATGCGCTTGCTTATGCCGAGAAGCTTGCTAAAACAATGTCACCTGACCAAATCATCTTGGTTAACCTTTCAGGTCGTGGTGATAAAGACATGAACACAGTTGCTCAACTTTCTGGAATTACCCTTTAATCTTATGTCACGTATTCAAACTACTTTTGCAACACTTAAGCAAACAGGCAAAAAAGCCCTCATACCATTCATTACCGCGGGCGATCCACATCCTAATCAAACCGTTGCGATCTTGCATGGCTTGGTCAAAGCTGGTGCCAACCTGATTGAGTTGGGCGTGCCTTTCTCAGATCCGATGGCTGATGGTCCTGTGATTCAGCGCGCCAGCGAGCGTGCTTTAGTTCATAAGGTGGGATTGCGTAAAGTGTTGGCTTTGGTTAAAGAGTTTCGCCAGCAAGATAATCAGACGCCTATTATTTTGATGGGATACGCTAATCCAATTGAAGCGATGGGTGTTGAGAAGTTTGCAGATGCTGCCAAAGATGCAGGTGTTGATGGTGTATTGACCGTGGATTATCCACCTGAAGAATCAACCGAGTTTAATGCGATGCTTAAAGTACGTGATATTGATCCCGTGTTTTTGCTGTCCCCAACGACAGAAGCTTCGCGTGTAGATCTTATCGTCAATCAAGCTAGCGGCTTTGTTTACTATGTTTCACTCAAGGGTGTTACAGGCTCGAAAAATCTCGATATTGTAGAGGTGGCTGATCGTGTTGCCACCATTCGCAAACAAACCAACTTGCCAATCGGTGTCGGCTTTGGCGTTCGCGATGCGGCAACTGCAAAGGCTGTTGCGAAAATTGCAGATGCCGTTGTGGTGGGGAGTCGTATGGTGCAAGAAGTTGAAAAATCAACAGCAGACAATGTGGTTGAAAATCTAATAGCGCTGACAGCAGAGCTTCGCACCGCCATTGACGCATAATTAATATCAATACTCGTTTAAACGAGAAAGGGAATAAGCGATGAGTTGGTTACAAAAGATACTGCCACCAAAAATCAATCGAGTGATCGGCCCAAGCAAGAAAAATGTACCTGAAGGTCTTTGGAGTAAATGTCCAAAATGTGATTCAGTTTTATATCGCACCGACTTAGAGGCTAATGCTGAGGTATGTCCTAAGTGTGACTATCACAATCGTATCTCGGCAAGAGACCGACTTAATATTTTATTGGATGAAGAAGGCCGCATTGAAATTGGGGCTGAAGTTCAACCGATAGACCCTCTAAAATTTAAAGATACTAAACGTTACGCAGACCGCATTAAATCTTCACAAAGTGAAGTGGGTGAGACGGATGCCTTGTTAGTGATGCAAGGCAGTATTAAGCAAGTGCCTGTGGTTGCGGCCTCTTTTGAGTTTAAATTCATGGGCGGCTCTATGGGTTCGGTGGTTGGTGAGCGTTTTGTGCGCGGAGTTCAGGCTGCCATTGATAGCAAGTCAGCATTTATTTGCATATCAGCCAGTGGCGGCGCACGGATGCAAGAGGGTTTGTTTTCTTTGATGCAAATGGCTAAAACCAGCGCCGCATTAACCAAACTCAGCCAAGCTGAATTACCTTACATTTCAGTATTGACAGATCCAACCATGGGCGGTGTTTCAGCCAGTTTTGCCATGCTAGGCGATATTATCGTGGCTGAACCCCAAGCTTTAATTGGTTTTGCTGGCCCGCGTGTGATTGAGCAAACAGTCCGTGAAACCCTGCCTGATGGCTTTCAACGTGCAGAGTTCCTAGTTGAGCACGGCGCTGTTGATATGATTATTGATCGTCGTGAGATGCGTGATAAGTTGTCCATGATGATTGCTCATTTAATGAAATTGCCAGTCGCCGCTTAACTAAAAATTAGTTCCCTATAGACGATTCACGGATAC
Organism: Candidatus Methylopumilus universalis; assembly: GCA_945878605.1. Classification (GTDB taxonomy): domain Bacteria; phylum Pseudomonadota; class Gammaproteobacteria; order Burkholderiales; family Methylophilaceae; genus Methylopumilus_A; species Methylopumilus_A universalis_B. The sequence continues at coordinate 20,079 of CAMCTR010000011.1, forward strand.
ACCCAATAAATTGCCTGCACATCCTGAATTGTCAGCCAAAAGTACTGCTGGTTTTGATTTAAACGATTGGCTCGCCTATATTGAGGCACTTCATCCTAAAGATATTGAAATGGGATTGGAGCGCGTTAACCAAGTTAAGCAGCGTTTAAATCTAGATATTAATTTCCCGATGATTACTGTCGCCGGCACCAACGGCAAAGGCTCAACATGTGCCATGTTGGAGCACATTTACCATGCGGCGGGGTATCGGGTGGCTAGTTACTCATCCCCACATTTACTGCGTTACAGTGAACGCATTCGTGTTGGTTCAGTTGAGATTAGTGATGCCAATTTAATTATGGCGTTTCAAGCGGTTGAAGTTGCAAGGCGAGAGATACCCTTAACCTATTTTGAATATGGCACTTTGGCTGCTATGTGGCACTTTTCTACTTCTCAAGTCGATGTTGCAATTCTTGAGGTAGGTTTGGGCGGTCGGTTAGATGCAGTCAACGTGTTTGAGCCTAATTGCGCAATTGTGACAAGCGTTGACTTAGATCACATGGAATTCTTAGGGGATACGCGCGAGCTCATTGGTGCTGAAAAGGCAGGGATTTTTAGAGAAAATATCCCCGCCATTTGCGGCGAGTTAAATCCGCCGCAATCTTTAATTGATTATGCGCAAAAAGTGGGCGCATCGCTCAAATTAATTGGTCGTGATTTTAGTTTTAAATCGCATGAAAATGATTGGCGCTATCAGAGTGATGTCTTTTTCTTAGATAAAATGCCGTTACCAGCGTTAATTGGAGATTTTCAGCTGTATAACGCATCTTGTGTGATCACCGCTATTCAGTCTTTGCAAAGATTTTTGCCTGTTAACCAAGAGGCGATTGAAACAGGATTTCTAACAGTGCGCTTGCATGGGCGTTATCAATACTTGTCATATAAGCCTGATGTCATTTTAGATGTGGCACATAATCCACATGCTGCCAAATCACTGGCTTCTAATCTTAAGAAAACCAGTACATCCGGTAAAACAATTGCAGTGTTTGCAATGCTTGCGGACAAAGACATTGCTGGGGTTGTTCAAGCCGTCGCTGGAGAGATAGATGATTGGTATGTGTCTGGCATCTCACATATTAGAGCTGCAGATGGCGCTCAGATTAAACAGCGCGTTCTTACTGAGTTACCTAGCGCTTCCATTAAGCGATTTATAGGCGTGGCGGAAGCCTTTGCACAAGCCTGTATAGATGCGAATGAAAATGATAGAATTATCATATTAGGATCATTTTTTACGGTAGCAGAAGTGATGCGTGTTTTACAAACAGCAACATTTAAAAATAGGATGAACAAAAATGGCGCAAGATAACTTGCAATCTCAAAGTGAGCAAGAGATTCAGTTTAAAAAACGAGCCAGAAGACGATTGGTTGGGGCTGTTGCGCT
>CAMCTR010000012.1 GCA_945878605.1 Candidatus Methylopumilus universalis
CAAAGTCGCAATCAAGCTTGCGGAATACAAGCCTAATTTAACCACCTCATGCTCAACGGACCCCTGTTCAGCAATTAGTTCATGAAAATACCAACCCAAACCAAGCCCTGCGACAGCGCCAATGAGGATCTGTAGATTAAGGCTAGGCAATTTCATCTTTAGGCTTTCGGCTTTTTAGGCGCTGCTTTTTTAGGCGCAGTTTTTTTAACAGCTTCTTTATTTACAGCTGCTTTGGTGACCGCTTTGGATTTTGAAATCGCAGCCTTTTTACGTTCCGCTTTCACTTCCGCGTCATGAACTTCAGCAACTACCTCTAACTTTTCAGCCTTTAGATCAGCGACTGGTTTCACTGCTGCGGCCTTCTCAAATACGGCGGCAAAGAACCCATCAGTTTGGTGCAAATGTGGCAATAACTTTAGGTAATTTCCCGTATCCAAATTGATTTGCTGCTGCGCCAAAACGCTATTCGCTGGCACCAATACAAACTCAGGATTTGCATTTAAAAATGCTTCGGCAATCTGTTCGTTTTCATCTTGCAACAAACTACAAGTTGCATAAATCAAACGACCGCCAGCTTTCACCAACTTAGCTGCGCGGGCCAAAATGTTGGTTTGTTTGACTGTTAATTCCAAGACATCCTGTGGTTTTTGGCGCCATTTCAAGTCTGGATTGCGGCGCAAAGTTCCAAGGCCGCTACAAGGCGCATCCACCAGCACACGGTCAAACTTACCATTGAGGCGTTTTAATTTCGGGTCGGCTTCACTGCTGATTAATTGGCTATGTAAGTTTGATAAGCCAGAACGTTTTAAGCGTGTTCCTAAATTTTGCAATCGCTTCTCAGACACATCAAATGCATAAATGCGGCCCGAATTACGCATCAAAGCACCTAATGCAAGGCTCTTGCCACCAGCGCCTGCACAGAAATCCGCCACCATTTCACCACGACGCGGCGCAACCAATTGCGCCAACAATTGACTGCCTTCGTCTTGCACTTCAATCTTGCCGTCGGTGAATAATACGTGACGACTGATGGTCATTTTTTGCGCCATACGCAGACCATTTGGCGAATATGGCGTTGGCACTACTTCAGTATCTTCAGAGGAAAATTTAGCCATGACATCTTCACGCGTTGCTTTGACCAAATTCACACGCAAATCTAAAGCGGCTGGCTGATGCATACTTCTAGCGATGGTTAGTGCTTGCTCATCACCGTATTGCTTTACCAACTTCTCCCAAAACCACTCTGGCAAATCAGCTTGCATGGCTTTGCTAATATCATCGGTTTTCTTGGATTTAATTTCTAAAGCCCATTCTTTTTGCTGGGCGTTTAGCGTGTCTGCTAAATCACGCGTACTCATGCCCAGCACACGCACCAAATAAGCCACTAATAATTTACGTGGGTCATCGCCATCAGCGACATAGGTCAGAAATGATTTACGCCGCAAAACACCGTAAGCAGACTCGGCAATAAATACGCGGTCTTTCGTGCCCAAATCGCGATTTTGCTTAAAGAACCAACCAAGCTTAACGTCAGCGGGGCCTGTGTTGGACAACACGTCCGAGAGCGCCACACCGGCGAGTCGTAATAAATTAGGGTTTATGGTCATTTTGCGATATCGGTATCTATGCGAGTGGCGATGAATTCGTACCCGCTACCGTCCTTTGTTATTTTCAAAATCTTAATAGGGATAAAGCGATAATCTTCTGCTAACCAAACATCGGTTTTTTCTTCTGCATCACCGCTACTTTTAGCAATGTGATACGTATTAATTTGGCCAAACTTTGTCGTAATCATTTCTTCAGCAATAAACTCGTAGTTATAAACGCGTACCATTTTTCCGTTGGTTAAAGGCCACGCCATACGCTCCAGCGGTGGCACAAACATAAACTGGTACATAAAGCTTAAAAAGTCCTGTGTGCCTTCTGGCAAGTCTTCTACTATTTCTATCTTGGCCGTTTTGAGAGTCAATTTATGATTAACCCAATCAAAGTTTGCCGCCTGTAGTTTTTCTGGCTTGCTTGTGATATCAACGCGGTAAGCTTCTGGCTGTAAGCCCTGATCTGTAATTTTACCAATGCTAGTTTCAATACGTTTTCCTAAAAAAGCTATCGAAGCCAAGCCTACTGCTTCAATTTCACTTTGCAAACTATATCTTCCATGTGGATCGGCTTGATAACGATAATGCGCTCGGCCACTACCAAAAGCATTCACACGTTTTACATCAAAATCCATATCCACAAATGAAGGTGCTGGCAAACGCGCCATTTCTTCATACGCTGGCCTATCTTCCTCACGCCATAATGGCTCAGCAACTTGAGGCGATTCTACTTGTTCGCCAGTATTGGGCTTTATCGACTCTCGGCTAAGTTCTTGCTGGGCTGGCTTACGCGCTTTTTTAGGCGGTAACGCTTTTTTTGCTATTTTTTTTGCTGGCGGCGTTAGCAATTCAGCTTCTATGAGATGCGATGACGATTCAAAGCTTGGTATCACAAAATTCCAACCACCCAGCAATAAAACGTGGAATAACACTGACAACAACACTGCCCACAGCCAGCGTTGCGGTAAAGTAATTTTTTGCAATTGAAGGGTTAAAAATTCGCTATTTTTCAAATGATGTTTTACTGATTTTTTTATTGATAGTTAACAACACAAACCGATCAAAAATCACTACTCTAAAAATCATTAATCTATATGCATACTGGAAAGCGTTTGCTCAATGATCGTGCCATTTCCCTCACGCATGATGATTTTAATTGGCAAGTAAAAATGATCTACCGCCAACCAAAACTCTTTTTCATTGCCACCGCCATTCTCACTCACACTGCTTAAATGCAGGGTCTTAAATTGAACCGCACCTAGCGTTAAGCTCACATCACGTGCTACCACTTTGTAGCTATAAACACGCTGTTTTATGCCTGTGGTAATCGGCAAACTGCCTTCATCAGCATTTGGTGGAAAAAGCATCCACTGATATGGAAAGCTCGCCACATCTTGGGTGCCTATGGCTAAAGACTCAGTGGTGACATTACCTTTGTTTTTCATGCTCAACTGATTAGCTATCCAATCAAAATCAGCATAAACCGCCTTTTTCTCGTTATCGCCTTGGTGTTGTTCAAAGCGCTTGGGCCTTAAGCCTTCGGCAATCACAATACCCTCGCTCTTTAGAATGCGTTTACCCAACAGGGCAGCCAAGCCAACGCCTTCGGTGACACTCTCAATCACATATTGGTCACCTGTTTGCTTAAATGTCTCAGTGACATTGGCAAAAGGCTTGCCGTTTCGAGTTGCTTGATAAGTCAGCGTGACGCTTTGGGGCGTAGCCATTGCAAGGTTTGCAATGGCCAAAAAACCAAGCACAGCGAATTTAGCTAAGGTTTTAATGTTAAACCACTACCGTTGGCGCTTCGTCCGCTTGTTGCTTACGGATAAAGCCAATTTTAAATACTTGCTCGCCTTCTGCTTTGAGCAGGTCCATGGCCACTTTTTCTCGGTCTTTAGACACAATCACGACCATGCCAATGCCACAGTTAAATGTTTTGTGCATTTCGCTTTCAGCCACGTTGCCTTGAGCTTGCAACCAGGCGAACAAAGGTGGCATATCCCAGCTGCCTTTTTTGATTTCAGCAGTAAGCCCTTCAGGCAATACGCGTGGCACGTTTTCCGTAATGCCTCCGCCAGTAATATGTGCCATGCCTTTTACCGTCAAGGATGAAATCAACCTGAGCAAAGGTTTTACATAAATACGCGTTGGCGCCATCACCACATCTTTAAATGGCTTGCCGTGGAAGTCCGCATTGAAATCTATGCCTGATTTTGCGATTAATTTACGAATCAATGAATACCCATTTGAATGTGCGCCGCTTGAAGCCAAACCCAACACTACATCGCCTTCAGCAATTGTTTTGCCGGTGATAATGTTTTCTTTATCCACACAGCCAACAGCAAAACCAGCCAAATCGTATTCGCCTGCTGGGTACATGCCTGGCATTTCAGCCGTTTCGCCACCCACCAATGCACAGCCAGATTGCTCACAACCCAGAGCAATCCCTTTAATGACTTGCGCCGCTATGCCTACTTCTAACTTGCCACAGGCAAAGTAATCTAAGAAAAATAATGGCTCAGCGCCTTGCACTAAAATATCGTTCACGCTCATAGCCACAAGGTCGATCCCAACGGTGTCGTGTTTATTCAGTTCAAAAGCGAGTTTTAATTTAGTACCCACCCCATCAGTACCTGACACCAACACTGGGTTTTTGAATTTTTTAGGCATCTCAAACAATGCGCCAAAGCCGCCTATGCCTGCCAAAACCTCAGGTCGCATCGTGCGTTTTGCGAAAGGCTTAATCTGTTCAACCAGCGCGTCACCCGCCTCAATATCTACCCCAGCGTCACGATAACTAATAGATGCGCTGCTGTCCTGAGCGTTAGTTTGGTCGTTCGAATTCAAAGCTTTCTCACTTTCTACAAGATAAAACAAATAAAAGGTTAAAATACATACTTATCGCGTATTTTTTCAACATAACGAATTTTAACCCAAATGACGACCAAACGAGAAAGCCATAGCCCTGATTACCGTTTAATTTTATTAATAGCGGGAGGGAGAGCCCTTATGTACTTATTAGGCCCTGTGTTATCTCCATTCCTGATTGCCGCAGTGCTTGCTTATATAGGCAGTCCTATTGTTGATTCGCTCAGCAACATAAAATTCGGAAAATTCACACTTGGTCGTTCAAGCAGTTCAATTTTAGTTATGCTGATGATGATTGCATCACTCATTTTGTTAGTATTTATCATTGCTCCTGTCTTTCAACAGGAGTTTTTATTGTTTATTGAGCGCCTGCCAAAGTTCATCATCAGTAGTAAATCCATCATAGAGCCTTGGCTGGCAAAGCATCTGGGCGTCAGTCTAAATATTGATGCGGCGCAAATCCAATCAATTTTTACCCAAAACTGGAAGGCCGCCAGTCAATATATCGCAAAAATTTTACTTTCTATCAGCACCAAGGGCTTGGCTATTATTGGCTGGCTAGGCAATGTTATTTTAATTACCATGGTGCTCTTTTACCTTTTACGCGATTGGCATCAATTCATTAGCCAAATTGCAAAACTCATTCCACGCCGCTTCATTTTGACTACTAGCAAAATTTTTAGCGAAATCGACAAGGTACTAGCGGGCTTTCTTCGGGGACAGCTTAGCGTGATGGTTGCCATGAGCGCTTTTTATGCCATAGGCTTATGGCTGTCAGGGTTAGACCTCGCATTGCCGATAGGCGTTGTTACTGGCTTGCTAGGCTTCGTTCCTTACCTTGGATTTGGCTTAGGACTTGTATTGGCGATATTCGCAGGCGCATTACAGTTTGCAAGCTTAGGTGACATCTACCCAGTATTGTTGGTATTTACAATTGGCCAAGTATTAGAGAGCTTCATTCTAACGCCCACTTTAGTAGGTGAGCGCATTGGCTTACATCCAGTCACGGTGCTATTTGCATTAATCGCTTGCGGGCAACTTTTTGGTTTTATCGGTATTTTATTTGCACTCCCAATCAGCGCGGCTATTGCAGCAGGAATGAAGTATGCGCAAATTCGTTATTTGGCCAGCGACGAATACTTACACTAGCCCCTAGCAAAATAGAGCCTACTTAACGATGAAACAACTGCTCCTAGACATCCAGCCAGTCGCATTGCCTAGCATTGCCAACTTCGTGGTTGGTCGAAATGCAGAGGCCTTGCACAGCCTGTATCAAGCCATGCAAACAGGTGCTGAGAGCCGTTTTATTTATTTTTGGGGTGCTGCAGGCAGTGGTAAGTCGCATCTTCTCAAGGCGGCACAAGCGTTAGCGAAAGCCTCCCAGATTCATCTCTTGATAGCGGACGATGTGAATTTGCTCAATGACGAAGCGCAAATCGCTTTATTCGACGCTTACAACCAAACCCGTGCTGCAAACGGGGTGCTTCTTGCCGCGGGCAGTGCATCACCTAGCCAAATGAATTTGCGTGATGATCTCGCCACTCGCCTTGCTTGGGGCTTAACTTACCAATTGCATCCGCTCACCGATGAAGAAAAAGCCCAAGCCCTGCAAGCCCACGCGTTAGAGCGCGGTATGAAATTGCCTGATGAAGTGGTGGATTATTGCTTACGCTATTTGCGCCGTGATTTGCCAAGTTTAATGGCGATTTTAGATGCGCTGGATGAATGGTCGCTCACTGAAAAGCGCCCTGTGTCCTTACCGCTGCTTAAAAAACTAATTCAATTACCGCTTATTTGAGCCATACAACCAAAGCTAAAAATTAAAAAATGTTACGCGCATCCGAAATCAAACTCCCTTTAGAAAATGCCACTTCATTGCATCACGAACCCGAGGTGATACAAGCCGCGCTCCTAAAAAAACTAGGCATACCCACCAGTGATTTGATCAGCATGGCGATTTTTAAGCGCGGGGTAGATGCCCGTAAATCACACGCCATTTTGTTTGTTTACACACTGGATATTGAAGTGAAAAATGAAGCTAAAATTTTAGCTAAGTTTAAAAAAGACCCGCACGTTAAAGAGGCGCCTGACACCTCTTACCACTTTGTGGCAGAAGCTTCAGAATCAAACAAAGCGCCGCGTCCTGTCATTGTGGGCTTTGGCCCATCAGGTATTTTTGCAGCGCTGATTTTAGCGCAATCTGGCTTTAAGCCGATTGTATTAGAACGTGGCAAAGCCGTGCGCGAACGCACCAAAGACACTTTTGGCTTGTGGCGCAAAAGCGTGCTTAACCCAGAATCTAACGTGCAATATGGCGAGGGGGGCGCAGGTACTTTTTCAGATGGCAAACTCTACAGCCAGATTAAAGACCCAAAACATTACGGTCGCAAAGTGCTTCACGAGTTTGTAAAAGCAGGCGCGCCAGAAGAAATTTTATACGTCAGCCATCCGCATATCGGCACATTCCGCTTGGTGGGCATGGTGGAAGAAATGCGTCAAAACATTATTGAGCTAGGCGGCGAAATCCGCTTTCAAAGTCGTGTGGATAATATTGAAATTGAACACGGTCAAGTGCAGGGCGTGGTGCTACAAAACGGCGAACGCATTGCCACCAACCATCTCGTCTTAGCGGTCGGTCACAGTGCCCGTGACACCTTTGAGATGATCCACAATCGTGGGATTTATATTGAGGCTAAGCCTTTCTCTATCGGCTTCCGTATTGAGCATCCGCAATCGCTGATTGACCATGCGCGTTTTGGCCCCAACGCCCAGCATCCAGTTTTGGGTGCGGCAGATTATAAGCTTGTCCATCACGCTAAAAATGGACGTAGCGTTTATAGTTTTTGTATGTGCCCAGGTGGTACGGTAGTCGCGGCGGCTTCTGAAGAAGGCCGCGTGGTGACTAACGGCATGAGCCAATATTCACGTAACGAACGCAATGCTAACGCGGGCATTGTGGTGGGCATTAATCCTGAAGAAGATTACCCAGGCGACCCACTCGCTGGCATGGAATTTCAACGTAAATGGGAATCGAGAGCCTTTGAATTGGGCGGCAAAAACTACCAAGCCCCAGGGCAACTGATTGGCGACTTTATCAACGGCAAACCCTCTACCGAATTTGGTACGGTTCAGCCCTCATACACGCCAGGCGTCCGCCTTACTGATTTGAGCACTGCATTGCCTGAATATGCGATTACCGCTATTCGCGAAGCTCTCCCCGCCTTTGCCAAACAGATTAAAGGCTTTGATTTGCCAGATGGCGTGTTGACAGGCGTTGAAACCAGAACATCCTCACCAATTAGAATTAAACGCGACGACGAAACCCTGCAAAGTATCAACACCAAAGGCCTTTACCCAACAGGTGAAGGCGCAGGGTATGCAGGGGGAATTTTATCGGCAGCAGTGGATGGGATTAGGATTGCTGAGGCGGTTGCACTGAATATTATGAATAATGTAATTTAAACTCTTCAAACTACATCATCTAATCTATTATCATAATAGGCTGATATCTCGTCCAATCGTTTTAATATTTCAACAGCTGACTGAGATTGATCTTTAGACATGAAAACTGCACCCTAATCAGTTGGATTTTTAGTCCAACTTTTGAGGTGCAGTTCAAACTTATCGCTATACGCCCTTTTCTCACTCAAAACCCAATCAATACAATACTGCTGCGCGACTACCTTCGCATTTTTAAGGCAGCAATGCGGTCATCTAAACTCGGGTGGCTTGCAAAGAGTTTTGACATGCTACCAAAACTAGAAATACCAAACGCAGCCATTTGCTTAGGTAAAACAGAAGGCTCATGCGCATTTTTTAAGCGTTCCAAAGCTGAAATCATTTTTTGTGAACTTGCAAGATTTGCTGAGCCTTCATCTGCGCGGAACTCACGCTGACGTGAAAACCACATCACGATAATAGAAGCGAGGACGCCCAAAACCATCTCTGCAATAATCATGGTAATAAAGAACGCTGGGCCGTTACCGTCTTTGGTTTTAAACACGGCTTTATCCACAATATTGCCAATGATGCGAGAGAAGAACATCACAAAGGTATTCACCACGCCTTGGATGAGCGTTAATGTCACCATGTCGCCATTGGCAATATGAGACACTTCGTGCGCTAGCACCGCCTCAACTTCATCTTGTGTCATGCCTCTCAGCAGACCTGTTGATACAGCAACCAATGAGCTGTTTTTGGTCATGCCGGTGGCAAATGCATTCATTTCAGGCGAATCAAAAATAGCCACTTCTGGCATTTTAATTCCCACTTTTTTTGCCTGCTGTTGAACCGTTGCGATTAACCAACGCTCTGTTTGTGTGTTGGCTTGCTCAATGACGACAGCACCAGACATGCGTTTAGCAGACCATTTTGAGATGGCCAAGGAAATGAACGCGCCACCAAAACCCATCACCCCTGAAAATATTAAGAGGCTGGTGTAATTCATGCCATTCGCAGTGAGATATGGTCCCACACCAAGCAACCGCATAGTTACTGACAGCACAAGCATAATCGCAATATTGGTCAGCAAAAAATAAAATACTCGCTTCATTTAAACTCCATTGGTTGAATTAAATTTAACATTACACTCTAGATAAATGGATCATTTAAGGACGCTTGAACATAGAATCTGATGCCTCTCATTAACGCACCACCTTTAAATTGGACGACATGATGTTGTAATGATGAGATTTTATTTATGCCGCACTTACCGCAATCTCTCCAGCACCCGTTTTGCCTTGGTTATCTGTCCAGTTAACTCGCACCACATCACCCACTTTTGCTCCCCGCAGATGAAAAGTGAGGTATGGATTTTTTGAAATTGCTGTCCCCCACTGCGCCTCTATTAATGGCTTTCCATTAAGGGTAGCGCTTACTAACTGAATAAAATTAGCAGGAATTAAATCACCAACATCATTCTTACGGCGACCAGTTTCCATCGGGTGAGTCATTAGCACTTTCACTTCCGTGATTTCCCCCTTGATCTGAGCACGCATACGCATATTTTCAGACATATTAGCCACATCCATTCTCTAAAACTTCTACCCGTTTTTTGGCAGAAAAATAACGATTGCCGGATTTAATCACCGCTAGCACATCTGAGGTTTCGGCCATTTTGATACGTGTCACCACAAAGCCGTCAGCGCCCTCACTAAACATAAAGTTTGCAATTAAGACCGTAGGATTATTCTCCACAAAAATGGCGATAGATTCAGTATTTGGAATATGGCTAGTGACTTCAATTTGCACCACAGCACCGTTTTCGGCTTTGTCTGGCGCGATGATTTGAATGTTGTTTGATAGCGAGACATTGCTGATTTGCAAAGCGGTCAGGGCCTCTTGCAACTTGATAGCCTGAAAAGCAGGCGTATTCCACATGGCGGCGAATGCCTTAATAGGCATGAGCGCTAAGGCGCTTGCGGCGAATAAGGCTTTAATAAACTTTCTGCGTTGCATCATAATCATTTCCTTTTTGGCCTGATCATTCAAACTCACTTAAACCAACCGCCTTTTTTAGGCTCATCAATCAAGCCTCTAAGTTCCTTTAATCTAGCCTCAACGATTGATTGTTGATAAAAATCACCATCAGTTGACTTGACCGCTAAATCCATTTGCTCCAATGCCTTAGGCACATTGTAACGCCTAAAGTAAGCCTCACCTTGCGCTTGATGCGTGAGCAAGTTTTTACCAAGTGCGGCATAGGCTTTGGATTTTAGTTCATACATATACGGATCTTCAGGGTACAAGCTTTGTTTCTCATTCAGCAGCTGCAAGGCTTGTTGCGGTTGGCGAATGCGTAAAAAATGTTCTGCATAACCATAAATCACGGCGCGACTACCAGGATGAACGGCTAAGCCTGCTTGGTAGGCTTTTGCGGCTTGCTTTGGATTATCGCGTGCCGCCTCAATATTGGCCGCAAGGCTAGCAAAAAACGGGTGGCTAGGCGAATTGGCGCGTAACCAACTGAGTTCTTTAGTTGCAGCATCCACATTGCCAACACGCAAAAATGCAACAGCCAGGCCATAACGCTGAGCACTTTCACTGATGTAGCGCCTATCTTGCAAATTGCTTTGAAATAAAGAAACAGCTTGATTGGCAGCGCCTGATGTCGCCAAAATTTTGGCGCGTACCAAATCAAAATCGGGTGAATACGGCACCATGCGATATTTGCTATTGGCGGTGCGCGCTGTTACATCTGCAATCCGCTCACTGGTAATTGGGTGGGTACGTAAAAAAGTGGGGGCGCTGCCTTCAACATAACGCGTGCCTTTTTGCATGATTTTAAAAAAACTTGCCATGCCCTGAGTATCGTAGCCCGCACTTTCTAAAATCGAGATGCCGACGCGGTCGGCTTCCCGTTCGTGGTCGCGAGTGTAATCCAATTGTTTTTGTACCGTACTGGCTGATGAAGTCATCATAGCGGCGGTCGCAAGTTGCGGATTGGCGCGCGCGGACAAAATCGCCAGGGCCATCCCAGCCAAACTAATGAGCGAATCGTTCTTTTGTTGCGCCATCATCCGCGCCATGTGGTGTTGCACTACGTGACCAATCTCGTGGCCCATCACGCCAGCCAATTCAGATTCATTAGTTGCCGCCACAATCAAGCCTGTATGCACTCCTATCACACCACCTGGCATTGCAAAGGCGTTGATACTGTTATCCTTGACTACAAAAAAATTAAACCACTGCGTTTTATCTGGGCCGTTAGTCGCCAGGCGCATCCCTAGGTTTTGGATGTAATCGGTAATTTCTGGGTCTGAAATAACCTCGTCGCTGGACATCACGCTACGCATGATTTGGTCAGCAATTTTCTTTTCTTGTAAGGGAGAAAGCACTGTTGCAGAAACATCACCTAAATCAGGCAAATCATCCGCCAATGCAATAGGTGCAAACAAGATAAGTAACAGAAGGCTATAAACAATTTTCATCATTGCGTATGATAACGATATTAAGCGCCTAGTTCACGGTTCATGATGAATTTATGGGGCAAACAAGTTAAATAAAAAGGCAATATTGATGAGCGAACTCACCCATTTTGATAGCCAAGGTCAAGCGCACATGGTCGATGTTGGTAGCAAAGTCGAGACCGAGCGTGTAGCCGTTGCAATAGGTAGCATTCGCATGTTGGCGAGCACCTTACAGCTTATTCTCAAAGGCGATGCCAAAAAAGGCGATGTTCTGGGGATTGCAAGAATTGCTGCGATTCAAGCCTCAAAACGCACTGCAGATTTAATCCCACTTTGTCATCCGATTAGCCTCACCAAAGTGGGCGTGGAATTTGAAATCGATGAAAAAACTAACACCATTCACTGCATCGTCACCACAAAATGCACAGGTAAAACTGGCGTAGAAATGGAAGCATTAACAGCAACCAGCGTGGCTTTGCTTACGATTTATGACATGTGCAAAGCTGCCGACCGCGGCATGGTGATGGGCGAAATTAAGCTACTAGAAAAACAAGGCGGAAAATCGGGGCATTGGTTGGCTTTATAGACTGTGGAGTACCTAGAAAAATTTTTTCTATATTATAGTTTAGAACAGCATAGCCTATTCGCAAATTACCATATATGATAAGACATCAATTAACTACTACAGAATCATGCGTAGCCTATTGCCAGAATTGCTGTAATGAATCAAAAAGGTTGGACTTCCCACACTATGGTAGACACCGTTATAATTTAATTAAACATAACGGAGGTAATGATGGCAAAGGAACGATTTGCGGCAGAGTTTAATTCTGGTGCCATCAAAATCTTTAGCACCAATCACTAATTTATCGACAAGCACATGATTGCGGGTGAGGATTTTAAACTTAACCATTTCTCAGTCCTAATGATTTTTAAATCAACGCTAATTTTAATTATCACTTGAAATAGTTTTGAAATTTTCAAGATTTGAATATGCCTCAAATCGAGCGTTTGGGAAATAAGGCTGTTAGGTTATCAATGCCAATTAACCAGACAAAAAAACCAACAATCAAGGCAAACTTAATCAACAAATAAAGCGGTTTGCTGAATTTTTTGAGCTTGCGTCTGTAATTTCCCATCAACCAAAAAAAACTAAATATTTTATTGATTCCACCTGTTTGGTCACCCGTTTCGTTAGGCGAACTGCCAGCTGTCATGACCACTTTTGCAAGCCAGCGATTAATCGCGGTTGCCCACCGATACTTCATCGGGCGCTCTACATCGCACAATAAAATAATGCGGGTTATATCGGTCTCATTGATGGCCCAATGAATGTAAGTTTCATCAAAAATCACCCCTTCGCCATCTCGCCAACTATATGGCTGTTGGTTTACATCAATAAATGCACGGTCATCATTAGGGGTGGATAAACCTAGATGATAACGAACTGAACCTGCATAAGGATCGCGGTGTGGATTGAGCTTTGCACCAGGCGGCAACTCGGCAAACATTGCCGCTTTTACTTCTGGCACTTGCGCAAGCAAAGCCACAGTTTTAGGACAAAATTGAAGTGCTGAAGGATGTTTTGCTTCGTACCATTTGAGGTAAAAGCGCTTCCAACCTTTTTTGAAGAATGAGTTAAAGCCCGCATCGTTATTCTTGTCAGCCGCTTTAATCTTTTCTAGCTTATCAAGGGCAAGCGCTTCATCACGCATTACTTCCCAATTATCTTCTAAAAGTTTCAAGCCTTTAAATTCACTTACTGGAATATAGGCTTGGCTAGTCTGCACTTTTGAAAAAAGATAAATGAAAATATTGATAGGCGAGACCACTGATGAGTGGTCAAAAATCTGCCTAAAAAATGGCAAACGGGCTTTACCGCGAAAATGCACGAAAAGTATACAAGCTGCGTACAAACCTAAAATAATGGTTTTCATTGTCGTCACTTTGCTATGAGTAATAGAGGCATTCTTTAAATTAAGCAATTGCCAAGGCAAAAGGGCTAGGATCAATAAAGGGCTGTTCCATGGCCATCAACTCCAAAACCAAACGTGCACTTGCTGGCGCCATGGTAAGACCGTAACGAAAATGCCCTGTATTAAGATAAAGATTTTGAATCTGTGGATGCGCTGAAATGGTCGGTAAATTCTTCGGGGTGCCCGGCCGCAAGCCGCTCCAATGCTTGATGATAGGCAAGCCTTTTAATGCGGGCATGATCACCTCAGCTTTTTTGGCAAGCTCAGCTTTGACTTCTTCCGTCACTGAGGTATCAAAACCAACATCCTCTAAAGTGCTTCCCGCGAGCAGTTTACCATCCGCACGCGGAATCATATAAAAGCCATCTTTATAAACAATTTGTTTAAGATTTTGCGCGGGTTGGTAAAGCAAAATCTGGCCGCGCATTGGTTTAATATTGAGCTTATCGGCAACAGATTTAAGCAACTGAAAACTCCATGCGCCAGAAGTCACAACAAATTTATCGGCTTTAATTTCTAAGCCATCCAAAGTTTCCCATGAAGTCAGTGGTTTGATTTCATCAAGCGGACTAAGCTCAGTTTGCTCTAGCAAGGTGACATTGTTTTGCTCCAACCACTGACGAAGCGCTTTCATCAAGTAAGGTGGGCGCACTTGGCAAACTTCTGGCATCCAAAGTGAGGGTTGGACTGTATTTGCAGCAAGCTGCGAATCGACTTTATCAAGCAGCTCATAAGCCTGCTGATACGCAGCACACCACTTAATCGCGGCGGTTTGGTCATAAGGCGGCAACAGTAAAAAGCCTGATTTGATAAAGCCTGTTGGCAAACCTGTTTCGCGTTCTAAGCGCTCACAAATTTTCTGATAAGATTTTGCGCCGTAGCCTGTCAGTTGATTAACAGGCTCAGAATAAATCCATGGTAACAAAGGAAAGACGATGCCGCCTCCAGCCCAAGATGACTCGCCAGAAGTTTGGCTGGCGATTTGATTGCGCTCAACAATGGTAACGCGGTGACCACTATCCACTAGCGCCATAGCCGTCATGCAGCCAACAATACCGCCGCCAACGATGACTACATGTTTGCTCAAATTCCCTTACCTGTCAGCAAGATTTTCTCAGCCAATACAATATCATGTGGTTTAGCTAACAGCACCACGACATCTCCCTCTTTAAATACAAAGTCTGGGGACATCTCTTCAGGATTATCGTCGCGTCTAACAGCAGTAATTTCTGCGTTACAAAGTCCGAAATAAATGTCTTTGAGAGGCTTGCCGTTACAATAAGCCAAGGAGTTGAGGGGCACAGAATGCATTCGCGGCATGGAACGCTCCACCGCTTCGTCGCCATCTGAAACGCCATGGAAAAAGCCTTTGAACATCTTGTAGCGCTCTTCGCGGAAGAGGCGAATACGCTTCACCACCCGATTAAGCGGAACGCCCAATAAAACTAAAGCATGTGAAGCCAACATTAAGCTACCTTCTAGGACTTCAGGCACTACTTCTGAAGCGCCCGCATCACGGTAACGTTCCATATTAGTATCATCTACTGTCCTCACAACAACAGGCAAATTTGGAAAGTAGTCATTCACTAAGTGCAAAATTTTCATCGCAGCTGGCGGATCGTCGTAACTAATAATTAAAGCTTTTGCTCGTAATGCGCCGGCAGCATCTAATACCAAGCGCTTACCCGCGTCGCCATAAATCACATTTTCACCGCCACTGGCGGCTTCTTGAACTCTTGCTGGGTCAATATCTATAGCGATAAAGGGGAATTTTTCTTCTTTTAAGAAACGGCTTAAATATTGGCCGCTGCGACCGAAGCCACAAATAATCACGTGGTCTTTAAGTTGCTTGCCTACGCTTTCAATGTCCTCAATTTGGTGCTTGCGATTGCGGGTATAACCTTGGGAGAAGAACTCAGCGATTTTTAAATTGTTCTGGATGATAAAAGGAGCAATAAACATCGAAAGCAATGAGGCGGCTAAGACTACTTGTAAGTTTCCATCACTAATCAAACCATTTTCTAAACCTAAAGAAAATACAACAAATGAGAACTCACCTGCTTGGGCTAAAGTGACGCCAGACCGAACAGCAACACCAGACTCAAAACCAAAAAGTCGACTGAGTAGCGCGACAACTAAAGACTTAAAAATAATCAGCCCAACCATCACCAGCAAAATATTTGCAAAATTGCCAGTCAAGCTATGAAAATCTAGCAACATACCGATGGTAATAAAAAATAAGCCCATCAAAATATCGCGAAAGGCAGCAATATCAGATTCCACTTGGTAACGGAATCTGGTTTCTGAGATCAACATCCCCGCAATAAAAGCGCCTAGTGCATAGGACAAGCCCCCCTCTTTAGTGACGTAAGCCAACAGCATCGTAACCATCAATACGTTCATGACGAACAACTCTCGTGAGCGCTGTCGAGCCACAATACCAAACCATCGGTTCATTAAATTTTTACCGAAGAAAAATAGAATAGACAGCATCACCGCAGCTTTTACAAAGGCAATTCCAAGGGCATATGCTAAAGATCCAGTTGAGCTCGCAATAGCTGGAATAACAACTAATAATGGAACAACCGCGAGATCTTGAAAAAGCAACACACCAATAGCGATGCGACCATGACGAGAATTTAAATCCAAGCGCTCAACCAGCAGTTTTGAGACAATGGCGGTTGAGGACATTGTCAAAGCACCACTCACCACTAATGCAGCTTTCCAATCCATATCGAAGCTCAAACAAACAAACATAATGGCACCCATAGTAATGAGCACCTGCAAGCCACCTATTCCTAATACAATTCTTCGCATTGCATATAACTGACCCAGACTAAACTCTAAGCCTATACTAAACATTAAGAACACAATCCCAAATTCAGCAAGCTCATGATTAGCTTCTGCGTTAGGCAAAAACCCAAAGCTGTTTGGTCCCAACAACACACCAACCAAAATGTACGCCAACATTGCGGGTAATTTAAACGCTCGAAATAATGCAACAACAAGCACTGAGAAGACGAGCAATAAAATAATGTTTGGGATGGTGTCGTGCATAAGTCCTTAAATTTAGCAAAATATATGCCGACTTTGCTAAAAGTCGGTTTTATTTGCAAATGTATCCTTTATTCATGATTGATTCCCTTTTATACTTGGTAAGTATGGAAAACTCATCATCACAAAAATCTAGTGCCAACAAATCGCCCATCGAGCTTGCAAAATCAGTACTTTTGATTGAGGCGGATGCGGTTGCCGCACTCGCTCACAAGCTTGACGACAACTTTACCAAGGCGGTTGCCATTATTCTACAATGCCAAGGCCGTGTTGTGGTAAGCGGAATGGGTAAATCTGGCCATATTGGCAATAAAATTGCCGCCACGCTGGCGAGCACCGGAACCCCCGCCTTTTTTATGCACCCTGCCGAAGCGAGTCATGGCGATTTAGGCATGATGACCAAAGATGATGTGGTCATTGCACTCTCTAACTCTGGTGAAAGCGATGAAATCCTCACTATTCTGCCTTTGCTTAAACGCATGGGCACCAAAATTATTAGCATGACAGGCAAAACCGACTCAACCCTGGCAAGACAAGGTGATGTGCATTTAGATGCAGAAGTCGCTGTTGAGGCCTGTCCTCTGGGCCTTGCGCCAACGGCAAGTACCACAGCCATGCTAGCGCTTGGGGATGCGCTGGCTTTAGCCGTATTTGACCAACGTGGATTTTCTGCTGAAGACTTTGCACGCTCACACCCAGGCGGTAGCATCGGTCGCAAACTTTTAATTCGCATTCAAGACATCATGCGCCAAGGTATTGCCGTTCCTAGCGTTCATATCCAAGCAAGCTTAAAAGATGCTTTACTTGAAATGTCACGTAAAGGTTTGGGAATGACCGCGATTGTCGATGACAATAACAAAACCGTGGGTATTTTTACCGATGGTGATTTACGCCGTGCTTTTGAAAACGGCATTGATATCAACAAAACAGGGATTCGCGATGTCATGCACGCCAACCCTCAAAACATTAGCCCTGAACAATTGGCTGTTGAAGCCGTTGAAATCATGGAGCAAAGAAAAATTACTGCTTTGTTGGTTGTGAACCAACAAGGTGACTTATTAGGTGCACTCAACATGCACGATTTACTTATCGCAAAGGTGGTTTAAAAGTGGCTTTAGCAGACAACATTTCAATTGAAGAGCGCGCTAAGAAAATCAAACTAGTAATTTTTGACGTAGATGGTGTAATGACAAATGGCGGCTTGATGTTAGGCGATGACGGATTAGAATACAAAAACTTCCACTCGCAAGATGGCTTAGGCCTGAAGCTTTTACACAATACCGGCATCCAAATGGCGATTGTCACTGGCCGGACCTCTAACGTGGTTACTAAGCGGGCTGAAAACATCAAAATCACGAACATTTATCAAGGTGTTGAAGACAAATTAGAGGCCTTTAATGACATTTTAAAAGACTTAAATGTCACAGCTGAAGAGTGTATGTTCATGGGAGATGATGTGATTGATCTGCCGCCGATGCGCCGCGCTGGCTTGGCGGTTACCGTACCTCACGCAATGCCCTTGGTAAAAGAATATGCCCATTACATCACCACGCGTGAAGCAGGTCATGGCGCAGTGCGAGAGCTTTGCGAGTTGCTGATGAAAGCACAAGGGACATTCGACGGACAAATGGCGAAGTTCTTAAAGTAGGCACTGTGGCTTTTTTTAATTTTGATTCATCAAAGAATGGGCGTACCGCCATTATTTTTCCGCTCATCGTACTTGGGGTGCTGGCCCTCATCACGTTTTGGATTGAGAGTACAGTTAAATCGGATACCAAAAAAAATGATGGTATTAGCCGACATGATGCAGATTACTTTGTCGAAAATTTTGTTACGACAAAAACCGACATTCATGGCAACCTGCGCAATATGCTGGCTGCAGTTGAAATGCGCCACTATCCAGATAACGACACCACCGAATTAACTCGGCCGCGATTTACACAATATGCTGAAAAAAAGCCCTACACCCAAATTGAAGCACAAAAAGGATTCGTGTCCGGCAATGGAGAAGAAGTTGAATTCAAGGGCAATGTCATCATCGTTCGACAAGCCTTTGAAGGGCGAGGTGAGATGCGTCTCACCACAGACTATTTAAAAGTTTTACCAAAAAAGGAGCATGCCAGCACGCCTAATGATGTTGTCATTACCCAAGCGCCAAACACCGTGATTCATGGCACTGGAATGGTTTATAACAAAGCAGGCAAAGATTTCACCCTTCAAAAAAGAGTGCGGGTGTACTACGAAAAACCAAATGCAAAATCAAAGACTACGCTATTGCCTAAACAGGCGGCAAGCGCTAAGGTGAATCCTAAAGCAGTCGTTAATAAAACCGCTCAAGATAATAAGGCTAATGATGTCCAAAAACCCGCAAACCCCCCTCGCTAATCTAATCGCGAGCACAAAAAAACTGATTTCGGAGTCAATATAATGCGTCTTTTACTCGTTTCCTGCTTACTCACTCTGTTCGCTCTGCCTGCATTTGCAGAAAAAGCTGACAAAGATAAACCGATTGAAATTGAAGCTGATACCGTCACAGTTAACGACGCTAAAAAAGTAAGCGTCTATACGGGCAATGTGATTGTGACTCAAGGGTCATTAATGATTAAAGCCGATAAACTAGTGGTACGCGAAGATGAGTCTGGCTTTCAACACAGCTCTTCTTACGGCAACCCTACAACGTTCAAACAAAAACGTGAAGGTAAAGACGAGTACATGGAAGGCAGCGCACAACGCATCGAATATGATGGTCGGATGGACAAGGTTCAATTGTTTACCAAGGCCTGGGTGAAGCGCGCGGACGACATCGTGCACGGTGACTATATTATGTATGACGCCAATGCGGAATATTCTGAAGTGATTGGTGGTGGCCCTAAATCTGCAACCTCAGCAACACCAACAGGGCGCGTTAAAGCGATTATCCAACCTAAAAACAAACCTGCTCAAGATAGCAAATAAAGCCTCATGATGACCGAGTTAAATGTTCAAAATTTACGCAAGCAATATAAGTCTCGCACGGTCGTTCAAGATATTTCTCTGAGCGTCAAAAGTGGTGAAATTGTTGGCTTGCTGGGTCCCAACGGGGCAGGCAAAACCACGAGTTTTTATATGATTGTAGGTTTGGTGCCATCGGACGACGGGCGCATTATTCTCAGCAACAAAGATATTAGCCGTTTGCCTATTCACCAGCGCGCGCGCATGGGCTTGTCTTACTTGCCACAAGAACCTTCGATTTTTAGAAAACTCTCTTCTGCGGACAATATCCGCGCGGTTTTAGAACTACAAAATCTTAGTCAAGAAGCCATTGAGAAACGTTTAGAAGACCTTTTAGAAGAGCTACACATTTCACATATACGCGACAATCTAGCAGTCGGCCTATCAGGCGGGGAGCGTCGACGCGTGGAAATTGCACGTTGCTTGGCAAACAACCCTAAATTCATTCTATTAGATGAGCCGTTTGCCGGCATTGATCCAATTGCCGTGCTAGATATTCAAAAAACCATTAAATTTTTAACCACTAAAAACATCGGCGTGCTCATTACTGACCACAATGTTCGCGAAACACTAGGAATCTGCGATAGAGCATATATCGTGAATGAGGGTCGTATTTTTGCTTCTGGCACCCCCTCTGAGATTATAGAGAACACTAGCGTAAGAGAAGTTTATTTGGGCAAGAATTTCCGTCTTTAGAAGGGTAATTTCAGCGCTCAATGAAACAAAGCTTACAACTCAAATTCTCACAAAGCCTAGCCTTAGCACCGCAACTGCAACATTCTATTCGCCTACTCCAACTATCTTCACAAGAGTTAAATCAAGAATTAGAAGTCGTTTTGCAAGAAAATCCCTTGCTTGAGCGCATGGATAAAAATGATGATGGCTCGGAAAATGGAAGCGCATTTTCTAGCGAAGGCTTCAGCAATCAATCGGCTGAAAACTCCGCTCAAAAAGATCATGAACCCGCCTCTGAACATCCTCAACAAGACTCATTGAGTGAAGATTACTTTGGTGGGACAAGCAATCATCGATGGGAAGAAAATAACAGCCCTGATGATGACAGCGACTTCGTGTTTCAAGAAGCCGTGGCCCCCTCACTGCGTGAACACCTTATCAGCCAGTTAAAATTGATGCCGCTTTCAGCGCGTGATCAAACCTTATCAATGGTGTTGGTCGATGCGATTAATGAAGACGGCTATTTAGAGCAAGCACTTGATGATTTAGCATCGTTACTGCCTACCGAGCTTGAAATTGAAATACTCGAGCTACAAACAGCGCTTAAGCACATTCAACATCTAGATCCTCCCGGCGTTGGCGCACGCAATTTATCTGAATGTCTAATGTTGCAATTGCAGTTGTTGCCAAAAGCGATTCGCGAAGAAAATAACCTTATTTTTGACTTATCTTTGCAATTGGCGGAGCATCATTTACAAGCACTTGCGTCCCGCGATTATGCCAAGCTTAAAAAGACACTGCGTTGCGATGATGAACATCTTCGGGTTGCTCAGCAAATGCTTAAGCAACTTAACCCGCGTCCTGGTAGTGACTTTACTCAGCTGGCGGCAGGTCATTATATTCAGCATGAAATTATTGTGAAAAAAATCAAAGGACATTGGGTTGCAAATTTAAATGATGAAGTATTGCCAAAATTACGCATCAATAAACTTTATGC
>CAMCTR010000013.1 GCA_945878605.1 Candidatus Methylopumilus universalis
AAAGTACGGTCAAAAATTATGGTAATAAAAAAGAAGCTACACCCAAAAAATCGTTGGGAAAGAAATCAAATGGTGCTAAAAAGTCTTCTTCCAGCAAAAAGACTGGCAAGCATCAAGCGAGTAAGTAAATTTTAATCGTTGTATTTTTAAGGCAGCAATCGCGTATGCAACAGAAGCCTAAAACATTTAGAGTATTGCTAGTCGCATTGCTTAGCATTTTGTTGGCAACCATGCTTATCGGCTGTGGTCAGCCAAAAAGCAATGCCGAAAATCATTTCAATCAATCCTACCCTGCTGAATCTGGTGGCACCTTAGTTGATGCGATGTCTGGGGAACCTAGTGGTTTGATTGCCATGATGGCGGGCGAGTCATCTGCATCCGCTATTGCCTCTAATATTTTCAATAGCTTATTAAAGTATGACAAAAATCTCGAATTAACCGGAGAACTTGCCCAATCTTGGGATGTTTCATCCGACCAAAAAACCATCACCTTTCATCTCAAACCCAACCTCAAATGGGCTGACGGCATGCCACTAACTAGCGAAGATGTTTTATTCACTTGGAAGACCGTCACCGATGACAAGACGCGCTCACCTTACGGTGCCGATTACAAGCTTGTTAAAAAAGCTGAAGCGCCTGACAGTAAAACTTTCAAAGTGAGCTATGCACAACCTTACGCCCCAGCCTTGGACTCATGGTCTGGCTTGCACATCCTGCCAAAACATTTGCTAAAGGAACAAGACATCAACAACACGCTTTTCTCCCGCAATCCCGTTGGAAGTCATTACTACCAACTAGATCAATGGAAAAAAGGTGAAAGTCTGAGCCTTAAACGCAATCCTAATGCAACCCAAGGACAAGCCAAGATAGATCATTTGGTTTCTCGCATTATCCCAGATCGTGCTTCTCAGTTTTTAGAGCTCATGGCGGATAACATTGACTCAATGAGTTTAAATTCCATTCAGTACGCGCGTATTTTTCCATCACGTCCAGATTTAAATGCCAAAATTGCTCAATATAAAGAGCTTGGCAACAGCTATACTTACTTAGGCTTTAACCTCAAACATAAGCCATTCGATGACGTACGAGTTAGGCAAGCCATCAATTACGCCATTAATAAGCAAGAAATCATTGATGGCGTGCTATTAGGTTTAGGTTTGCCAGTGGCTTCACCATACAAACCAGGCACCCGTTGGAGCAACCCTAAATTACAGCCCTACCCTTACGACCCTCAAAAGGCGATAGCCTTGCTGAAAGAGGCTGGCTTTGAAGATCACGATCATGATGGCATCCTGGACCGTGATGGCCAACCTTTAAGCTTTGAGATTTTAACCAATCAAAACAAAGAGCGCGAAATGAGCGCGGTGTTGGTTCAGCGCCGACTTAAAGAAATTGGCATCGATGTGAAAATTCGTGTGGTGGAATGGGCGACGTTTATTAGCCGCTTCATTAAAACCGGTGACTTTAACGTGGTGTTACTTGGCTGGGGGCTTGGATTAGAACCAGACCAATTTAATATTTGGCACTCCTCACAACAAGCACCCGGGCAGTTTAACTTTATCGGCTATAAAAACCCTAAAGTGGATAAGTTATTAGAAGCAGGCCGACTAGAGTTAAACCCTGATAAGCGCATGAAAATCTATCACGAGTTCGCTGAAATTTTATTAGAAGATAGCCCTATCGTTTACTTGTCTGCAGGTTATAGCCTTCAGGGGGTGCACAAACGCATTAAAGGCATTGATGAACCTCCACCGGCTGCTGGTATCGGCCACAACTCTTATGACTGGTTCATTCCTACACCACTAAGACGCAACGAAATGAGCGCGGAGTAATTTATGCTGAAGTACTTTTTAAACCGCTTAGTTTGGATGGTGCCACTGCTAGTTGGCATCAGCCTCGTCTCATTTTTAATTATGCATTTGGCGCCTGGTGACATTACGTCCACCGAGGCGAGCTTTAACCCAAAAACAAGTGAGGAGTCTCGCCAAAAGTTACGTGAACTCTACAACCTCGACAAGCCCGTCATCGTGCAATATGGATTATGGCTAAAACGCATGTCAACCCTAGATTTTGGCCACTCATTCGCCAGCCATCAAAGTCCAGTGTTCTGGCAAGAGACTGATAAAGAAGGAAATGTCAATAAGGGTATGATACAAGAGGCGCTCCCCATTACTTTACTGATCAACGTCTTAAGTTTAGGCTTGATAATCGCAATCGCCTTGCCCCTGGGTGTCATATCAGCGCTCACGCAAAATAAGCTCCCCGACCGATCGATTACCATCTTCGTGTTTATTGGCTTTGCGATTCCAAGCTTTTGGTTAGCACTAATGCTAATGTATTGGACTGGGGTCAGCCACAACTGGCTACCTATTTCAGGCCTCCATAGCTTAGGCGCAGAAAAACTCTCTAGCTTTGCACAACTTTTAGATACGCTTAAACATCTCACATTGCCAATTTTAATTTCTGGCCTCACGGGGCTAGCAGGCATTTCACTTTTTGTGCGTAACGGCATGCTTGATGTCTTGCATCAAGACTACATTACCACTGCTAGAGCCAAAGGCTTGCCCGAAAATACGGTAGTCTATAAACATGCGCTACGTAATGCTCTACTTCCGCTTATCACCATTTTCGGCCTTTCTATTCCAGGCTTGATTGGTGGTTCTGTGATTGCTGAATCAATTTTCGCCATTCCGGGAATGGGCAAACTTTTTTATGACGCAGTCCTCATGCGCGATTTCCCTGTCATTATGGGCATACTTACCATAGGCTCAGCACTTACGCTCATTGGCAATTTATTGGCTGACTTGGCATATGCTTGGGCTGACCCGAGGGTTCGCAGAGGAGTAGCGCAATGAACGCAATCCTTAAAAACCCATTAGCCTTAGCTGGTTTGATTATTATTGGAATCATTTCTATCATGGCGATTTTTGCACCATGGATTGCACAATTTGACCCCGATGCGATCAACGTCAAAAACATACTACTTTCTCCATCAGCAACGCACTTAATGGGTACTGATGGTCTTGGACGAGACGTTTACTCACGGATGCTATTTGGCGCACGTATATCGCTTTTGGTTGGAATTGTAGCTGTGGGTATTGCCACCATCATCGGCATCGTCCTAGGGGCCGTTGCAGGATTCTATCGTGGATGGTTAGATACCGTCATCATGCGACTAGTTGATGTGATGCTATCCATCCCAACATTCTTCTTAATCCTAGCGGTGATTGCTTTCCTCACGCCTTCTATTTGGAACATTATGATTGTGATAGGCCTCACCTCATGGATGGGGGTCACCCGCTTGGTTCGCGCTGAGTTTTTAAGCTTAAGAAACCGTGAATTTGTCCTTGCATCTCAAACTTTAGGCGCTAAAGATGGCCGCTTAATTTTCAAACAATTACTTCCCAATAGCCTCACCCCCATTATCGTCAGCTCAGTGCTCGGCATTGCAAGCGCAGTCTTAGTTGAGTCTGGATTAAGCTTTTTGGGTTTAGGTGTTCAAGCTCCGCAAGCCTCTTGGGGCAATATTCTCACGGACGGTAAAGAGTATATCGAGTTCGCTTGGTGGCTATCAATGTTTCCTGGCCTTGCCATTTTAATAACCGTCATGGGTTATAATTTGCTCGGTGAAGGTCTGCGCGACGCGCTAGACCCTAGAACATCAAATAACAAATAGAAATTTTGACTTTTAAGGAAAGCTACTAATGGGATTCCTCACTGGAAAACGTGTATTAATCGTTGGTCTATTAAGTAATCGTTCAATTGCCTATGGCATTGCTGAAGCGATGAAACGCGAAGGCGCTGAACTTGCCTTTACCTACCAAATAGACAAATTCGAAGAGCGCGTTAAAAAGTTAGCAGCTGTATTCGATTCAAATATCGTATTGCCATGTGATGTTGGAAGTGACGAACAAATTGATGCCCTATTCCCTGCAATTGCTAAACATTGGGATGGTGTTGATGTGATTGTTCATTCAGTCGCTTTTGTGCCTAAAGATGCGCTTGATGGCGACTACTTAGAAAAAGTAACACGCGAATACTTCCGTATTGCACATGATATTAGCTCTTACAGCTTTGCAGCACTAGCAAAAGCAGCAATGCCAATGATGGAAGGTCGCAATGGCAGCCTTCTTACCATTAGTTACTTAGGTGCTGAACGTACATTGCCGAACTACAACGTGATGGGTGTTGCAAAAGCCAGCTTGGAAGCAAATGTACGCTATATGGCGCAAAGTTTAGGTCCTAAAGGCATACGTGTAAACGCTGTATCTGCAGGCCCAATTAAAACGCTTGCTGCCTCAGGCATTGCAGACTTCGAGAAGATGCAAGGCTTCAACGAGAAACATGCCCCACTGCGT
This sequence comes from Candidatus Methylopumilus universalis, assembly GCA_945878605.1. Classification (GTDB taxonomy): domain Bacteria; phylum Pseudomonadota; class Gammaproteobacteria; order Burkholderiales; family Methylophilaceae; genus Methylopumilus_A; species Methylopumilus_A universalis_B. Next base: position 4,359 of record CAMCTR010000013.1, read on the forward strand.
CGCAACGTAACAATTGAAGAAGTCGGGAATGTATCTGCTTTCTTATGTAGCGATTTAGCGTCTGGTGTGACTGGCGAGATTACATACGTTGATGGCGGTATGAATATTACTGCTGCGGGTATCGTAGACTAAGCTAAACAATTAGCAACGCCAAACAAAAAAGGTCATCAATTCACTTGACGACCTTTTTTCACATCTAAACACGCCAACTGTTAAACTAAATTACTGACCTTGTGTGCTATCACTCATCATCAAGCCCGTATTCACAAAAATCTTCTTATTAGACTTTAAAGAACCAATATAGGCTGATGCGTATTCTGAAGCCATTGCCGTTCTTAAATCTAGCAATGCTGCTTTTTTAGCTTCATCATCTGCAAGTTTATTTTGCACCGCGCTCAACTTGAGTATTAAATAGCCTTTTTTGCTATCTGAAACCCCAGCATAAGCAGGCAGTTTAGATGCATTAATCTTAAACACATTGGACATCGTCAAATCTGACAGTCCTTGCGCGTTCTTGCGGTCAACAGTTACTGGCAGGATCCAATCAAGGCCTGCAGCGTCTTTACCCTCTTTTAAACTAGCTAAAAATAAAGCGCCCTTATCAATCGCCAACTTACTTGCTTTCTCAATTTTCAATAAGTCTTCAATACCACCTTTAATTTCGTCAAAGCTTCGTGGTGCTGAAGGTTTATATTCAACCACACGAGCTGAAACTAAAGTGTTATTAGAAACTTCAACGGCTTCAGTATTGCGTTTATCCTTAAGCACTTCATTTGTGAATACCAAAGTCATCAACTTATCGCTCTTGAAGAATTTAGCGCCATCTGCATAGCTTAACCATCCTGATTTTTGAACAGTCACACCGTAGGCATCTGCAGCAGGCTGGAGGCTTGTTGACTGCTCATAAACCAAGGCACTAAAAGCTTCAGCCTGCTCAGAGAATTTTGCGATCGCTTTTTGATACATTAACTCAGCACGAATCTGTGCTTTCATCGTGTCAAATCCTTGGGATTGACCTGCAATTTCGTTCAGTTTAATGATGTGGTAACCAAAATCAGACTGCACCAAACCACTTACACCTCCAGTTTTCATCGAAAAAACGGCTTCTTCAAAAGGCTTTACCATTGCACCACGGCCGAACGTGCCTAAATCACCGCCCTTTTCAGCTGAACCTGGGTCTTGTGAGTATTTTTTAGCTAGTTCAGCAAACTTGGCAGGATTTTTCTTCACTTCTGCCAAGACTTGCTCAGCCTTTTTCTTAGCTTCAGCCTTTGCATCTGCTGAAGCAGTTGCAGAAACGCCAATTAAAATATGGCTTGCATGACGTTGCTCATCTCCTTGGAACTTAGCTGCATTTTCATCATAGAATTTTTTAGCCTCTTCTTCGGTTGCCTGCATTTTAGTTATCAGTGTATTTGCAGACAACATGACGAATTCCAATTTCACCTGCTCTGGCACTTTGAATTTATCTTTGTGCTTATCGTAATAAGCCCTAACCTCAGCAGGCTCAACTTTAACTTGCGAAATGAAATCAGAGGTTTTAATTTCTGCTACAGAAACTTCGCGCTGTTGATGCGCTATATTCAATACCGCATTTTCTACACCAGGTGCTGTAAAAGCTAAGCCAGGAACACCATCACGAAGTTGTTGCAATAACAACTCATTACGCATTTTATTTTCAAACTGGGATGGCGTCATTTGGTTCTGACTTAATAGCTTATCGTATACTTCTTGAGAGAATTTTCCGCCTTGCTGAAACTCTGGAAGGCTGGTAATAAATAAAGCTAATTGCTCATTTGTTACTTTAAAGTTGCTATGCGCGACTTCAGCATTTAGTAGTCGTGTATTAATCAATCGGTCTAATACTGACTGTTTAACCTCAGGCGAATCCAAAGCAGCAACATCTTTAGGGTTTTCTTTTTGAAGGCGATCTCTAAGACTTTGCATCGCATTGCGATACTCTTGCACAGAAATAGTTGCACCATCCACTTTAGCAACTGAAGCGCCAGTGCCAGCATCTTTCAAGTAGGCATCAATGCCGAATAAAGCAAATGGCACTGTAATCAAAACCAAAATAAACTTTGCGACCCAGCCCTTAGAATGTGTGCGAATAACTTCCAACATAACGATTACACCTTCGATTAATTAAGTAAATGTGCTTTACAATAAGTCTATAAACATGTCAAAGAGTTCCAAAAACTCTATTCAATACAAGCTTAAAAATTACCGAGCTCTAAATCATAAATATACCATACAAGCGCAAGGCATGTCAGGCTTAAGGACGCTAGAGGCCGACTTGAAAAGTTTCAAAATTCAACTTTAGAATCGTCCCCTTTTAATAAAACTAATCGCCTAAAGCGCCCATCCAATGCTTTTTGAGTTAAATAAAAATCCTTAACTAGGAAAAGTGATAACAAATGACCACGATTGGCAAGTGCGTCAAAGTTTTTATGGAGAGGTTGAATCCACAAGCTTTTTAGGATGCCAAGTATCTAGGCTATAAAGGGAGAAATACCAAAGCAAAAAGCCCCGCTTGCGCGGGGCTTTTTGATGAACCACTTTATGCTTTTAAACACTAGGTAATTCGTGGCGGAGTGGACGGGACTCGAACCCGCGACCCCCGGCGTGACAGGCCGGTATTCTAACCAACTGAACTACCACTCCTAAACTTTGCGCTAAAAAAATAATGTAACGACTTTTTATTCATTGGTTGAATGGTGGGTGATGACGGGGTCGAACCGCCGACATTCGCCTTGTAAGGGCGACGCTCTACCAACTGAGCTAATCACCCATTCGTTAACCAACGAAGTCAGCTAGTTTACAGCATCTTTGAGTGCTTTACCAGCCCTAAATTTAGGAGAATTTGCTGCCTTGATAGAGATTGTTGCGCCAGTACGTGGGTTACGGCCGTTACGAGCAGCACGTTTACCTACATAAAATGTACCGAAGCCGATAAGGGTGACTAAGTCACCTTTTTTCAATGCGCCAGTTATTGCCGATGTTGTTGCGTCTAATGCACGACCTGCTGCAGCTTTTGAGATTCCAGCGGCTTTTGCGATTTGGTCGATGAGCTCTGATTTATTCACTTGTATCCCCTTTTGATATTATTAACGATATTATTTATTAGAACAGTCTATGTGAAAGCGCCACTTACTTTATATCAAGTCTCAAAAGCCCATGTCAAGCGTTTAACACCAAATATTCAATTAATGTTTAGTTATCGCCGAAACCTCTACTTCTTTAGCCTCAGCAATGACCTCTGCCGCTACCACAACCTCAACTTTTGCTTCTGGCATTGTTTCCAACGCATACTCCAATACTTCATCTATCCATTTAACGGGATGTATGATGAGGGAGTTTTTTACGTTATCTGGAATCTCTGTTAAATCTTTGAGATTTTGATCCGGAATGAGGACTGTTTTAATCCCACCACGATGGGCTGCCAATAACTTTTCTTTCAAGCCACCGATTGGCAATACTTCGCCACGTAGGGTGATCTCACCAGTCATGGCAACATCAGCGCGCACAGGGATGTTCGTCAACATAGAAACCATGGCCGTCGTGATACCAATACCAGCGCTTGGGCCATCTTTCGGTGTAGCGCCTTCTGGGAAGTGAATATGAATGTCGTTCTTTTCATAAAAGTTTTCAGGAATACCTAGCCGCTTAGCGCGACTGCGCACCACGCTCATCGCAGCCTGAATAGACTCTTGCATCACGTCACCTAGCTTACCTGTAGTAATCATCTTACCTTTGCCAGGCATCGCAACTGACTCAATCGTCAGTAAATCACCACCAACTTGCGTCCAAGCCAAACCGGTCACTTGACCAACTTGGTTTTCTTTTGCGGCCAAGCCATAATCAAAACGTTGAATACCCAAATACTTCTCAACCGTTTCTTGCGTGACAACAATCTGCTCAACCTTGCCATCTTTAGGCAGTGATAATTTTGTTGTCAATATATCCTTAACAACCTTGCGACAAATCTTAGAAATCTCTCTATCTAGGCTACGAACACCGGCTTCGCGCGTATAGAAACGAATAATTTCTTGCACTGATGCCTCAGAAATTTGAATTTCTGCAGCTTTTAAGCCGTGCGCTTTTAATTGTTTAGGTACTAAGTAACGCATTGCAATATTTAATTTTTCATCTTCTGTATATCCAGCAAGACGAATTATTTCCATACGATCCATTAAAGCTTCTGGGATATTGAGTGAATTAGATGTTGCCACAAACATGACGTCAGATAAGTCGTATTCAACTTCAACGTAATGGTCAACAAAGGTATGGTTTTGTTCAGGATCAAGCACCTCAAGCAATGCTGATGATGGATCACCGCGCATATCCTGACCCATCTTGTCGACTTCGTCCAACAAGAACAATGGGTTTTTGACTGACACTTTTGCCATGCTTTGCAAAATCTTACCCGGCATAGAACCAATATAGGTACGGCGATGACCGCGAATCTCTGATTCATCCCGCACGCCACCTAAAGCAACGCGCACGAATTTTCGGTTAATCGCCTTAGCAATACTTTGACCAAGCGAGGTTTTACCCACACCCGGAGGCCCAACCAAGCAAAGAATTGGCGCCTTTGATTTTTCAACGCGCTGTTGCACAGCCAGGTACTCAACAATACGTTCTTTAACCTTATCCAGACCGTAATGGTCTTCATCCAAGATGCGTTGCGCTTCAACCAAATCTTTATGGATTTTGGTTTTCTTCTTCCATGGCAGATTCACCAATGTCTCAATGTAGTTACGTACCACACTTGCTTCAGCAGACATGGGCGACATCATTTTGAGCTTCTTCATCTCAGAATTGGCTTTATCTAACGCCTCTTTTGGCATTTTTGCTGCTTCAATTTTTTTAGCTAATTCGTCGATATCCGCATTTTCGTCTTGCTCGCCCAACTCTTTTTGGATCGCTTTAACTTGCTCATTCAAGTAGTACTCGCGCTGACTCTTTTCCATTTGGCGTTTTACACGACCACGAATGCGCTTCTCAACTTGCAAGATATCAATTTCACCTTCCATAACACCCAGCAAGTGTTCAAGGCGTTGTGAAACGCTAAACATCTCCAGGATGCTTTGTTTCTCTTCTAACTTCAACGTGAGATGTGCTGTAATCGTGTCAGCCAAACGACTTGCATCTTCAATGGTTGCAAGCGAAGTGAGGATTTCTGGTGGGATTTTTTTGTTCAGTTTTACGTACTGATCAAATTGCGTAAAAACAGTGCGCATCAAAGCTTGAATTTCGTGGTCATCCTCTGGATCATCCACAATCACTTCGGCTTTTGCAGTGAAGCAATCATCGGTATCTTGAAACTCAGTCAACTTTGCACGACTAACGCCCTCAACCAGCACCTTTACAGTGCCGTCTGGAAGTTTTAGCATCTGCAAAACAGTTGCAATCGTTCCTACTTCATATAAATCAGAGGCTTCTGGCTCATCTTTATTAGCTGACTTTTGTGCCAATAAAAAGATTTGCTTATTACCTTCAGAAGCAATCTCTAGCGCCTTCACTGATTTTGCACGACCCACAAAAAGTGGAATGACGAGATGCGGATAAACCACCACATCGCGCAATGGCAGCAGCGGCAAGAATCCTGTATCAGGGGTGAAAGATGGCAATGTTTGTTCTGTCATGAGAAAGCCTTTAGCGTTAGCTACGTTCGGCAATATACCGAACATGTATGCAAACTAATTGGGGATTAACGCTGGCGCTTCAAGTGCCAGCGCAAATTATTTTTTAGTATTTAGCTTACAACTAAATTAAATACTAAATGAGTCGACTTAGCTAGCAGATTCGGCTTTAAGTGGCGCGTCAGAATAGATCAAAATAGGTGGGTTATCACCTTTGATAGCGCCTTCGTCAACCACAACTTTGCTTAAGTTGGGCATAGAAGGCAAATCGAACATAATCTCGAGCAAAGCATGCTCCATAATTGAACGCAGACCACGCGCACCTGTTTTACGCTCAAGTGCTTTCTTAGAAATCAAATGAAGCGCTTCTTCACGGAACTCGAGCTCAACACCTTCCATCTTGAAGAGCTTGGCGAATTGTTTAGTTAAAGCATTTTTTGGCTCAACTAAAATCGTCATTAACGCAGCTTCGTCTAGCGACTCTAAAGTTGCAATTGCTGGCAAACGGCCCACAAACTCAGGAATGAGTCCGAACTTAATTAAATCTTCTGGCTCAACATCACGTAGCACTTCACCAATCGCTCGTGAATCTTCTTTGCTTTTAACTTCCGCACCGAAACCAATACCACCCTTTTCAGATCGACGACGAATCACTTTATCTAAACCGTCAAATGCGCCACCGCAAATGAACAAGATATTAGTGGTATCTAGCTGAACGAACTCTTGATTTGGATGCTTACGACCACCTTGAGGTGGCACAGAAGCGACAGTGCCTTCAATGAGTTTAAGCAACGCTTGTTGAACGCCTTCACCTGATACGTCACGGGTAATGGATGGATTGTCTGACTTACGAGAAATCTTGTCGATTTCGTCGATATAAACAATGCCACGCTGTGCTTTCTCAATGTCGTAATCACATTTTTGCAGCAGCTTTTGCATGATATTTTCAACGTCTTCACCGACATATCCTGCTTCAGTCAAGGTAGTTGCATCCGCCATCACAAATGGCACGTCAAGTAAGCGTGCAAGGGTTTGCGCAAGCAATGTTTTACCTGAACCAGTTGGGCCAATCACTAAAATATTACTTTTAGCAATCTCAACGTCGTCTTTGGCTATTGGTTGATCTAGGCGTTTGTAATGGTTGTAGACTGCAACAGCCAAGCTCTTTTTGGCTTGCACTTGACCAATCACGTACTGATCAAGAATAGCGCAAATTTCTTTAGGTGTTGGGAGCTTTTTGTCGCTCACTTTTTCGCCATCAGCTGTTTGCGCTTCTTCGCGAATAATATCGTTGCAGAGATCAACACACTCGTCACAAATGAATACAGATGGACCAGCAATCAGTTTTTTGACTTCATGCTGACTTTTACCGCAAAACGAACAATAAAGTAGTTTTTCGTCTGATGCGTTTGTGGTCATTAATTATTCCCAATCATTCCGATATTAATTTGAAGCAATGCCTTAGCATTGCTAACAATAGACCTAAGCAGTTTCTGGTCTATTTTCAATCACTTTATCAATCAAGCCATAAACCACTGATTGTGCTGCGCTCATAAAGTTATCACGTTCTGTATCGCGATCAATTTCATCCGCAGTGCGACCTGTGTGATGTGCCAAGATCTCATTGAGCTTGGCGCGTAAATAAAGAATCTCTTTTGCATGAATCTCAATATCTGTCGATTGACCCTGGAAGCCGCCAGATGGTTGATGAATCATGATGCGAGAGTTAGGCAAGCTAAAGCGTTTGTCTTTAGCGCCCGCAGCCAACAAAAAAGCGCCCATGCTTGCCGCTTGACCAATACACAAAGTGCTCACATCAGGCTTAATGAATTGCATGGTGTCGTAAATAGACATGCCGGCAGTGACAGAGCCGCCAGGTGAGTTGATGTAAAGCGAAATATCTTTATCCGGATTTTCCGCCTCCAAGAACAACAGCTGTGCAACCACTAAGTTGGCAGTCATGTCATTGACAGGACCAACCAAGAAAATCACACGCTCTTTAAGGAGGCGTGAGTAAATGTCATAAGAACGCTCACCACGGCCGCTTTGCTCTACGACCATAGGAATATAACCAAGACTTTGCGTATCCATGTTATTAATCATTTCTTTCATCTCGTGACGACTAGGTTTGTGCATTAAGCATTACCCATTAAATCATCAAATTTAACTTTTTTGTCAGTTACTTTCGCAGCAGCCAATACCCAGTTCACAACATTTTCTTCTGTTGCCAATGCTGCTGGCTCATCAAGACGTTTCACATCATCGTAGTACCAGCGTACAACATCTTCAGGACGCTCGAAGCTTACTGAGAACTGATCAACCATCGCGCGAACTTGGTCAGCATTGGCTTGTAATGAGTTCTCATTAACCAAATGCATTAATACCAAGCGCAATGTCGCACCGCGCTTTGCTTGTTCTTCAAACATTAAAGGCTCAAGCGTTACGTTGGCCAAATCAACCCCACGTTGTTGCAAATTTTGGCGAGACATTTGCATCAAACGTTCAATTTCCATACCTAGCAATGCGTTGGGCAATGTAAATTTAGCATTTGAAACCAATGCATCAAACACTTGCTCTTTAACGCTTTGACGCACACGCTTGGAAACTTCTTGAGACAAGCTTTCTTTGATTTCAGCTTTCATTTTTTCTACGTCGCCGTCATCAACGCCTAATGTTTTTGCAAAGCCAGCGTCAATTTCTGGCAATTTCATTTGCGCCACTTCAACGAAGTTCACTGTGTATGAAACTTTTTTACCTGCCAATTGCTCTGGTTGATGGTCAGCAGGGTAAGTGATTTCGAAAGTAGCTTCAGTATCCGCTTTAGCACCAACCAAATTGTCATCAAACTGAGGAACACGACCGCCTTCACCAATGACCAAATCAATCGTTTGAGCGCCAGTGCTCTCAACTTCGTTGCCATCAATTGATGCGCTGAGGCCTAATTTAACCTTGTCGCCTTTTTTCGCTGCACGCTTTACAGGCTCATATGTGGCACGTTGTTTTACAAGAACGTCCAATGTTCTTTTAACATCAACTTCAGCCACTTCTAGCGCTGGACGCTCAATTTTAACTTTACTTAAATCGCCGATTTCAACTTCCGGAAACACTTCAAATGTTGCCACATACTCAAACTCTTTATCAGCATCAGCAAAAGGCTTGTGTTCGATATTTGGATAACCTGCAACGCGCAACTTGTGCAATTCAACTCCTTCAGAGAATGAGCGCTCAACCGCATTAGTCAATGCATCATCTCGGGCTTGTGCGCCGTATTGTTGTTGTACAAATTTGGCTGGCACTTTGCCTGGCCGAAAGCCTGGCAATTTAGCTGTGCGCATCAATTGACTGATGCGTTGATTGATTTCATTCTCAATTGGTTTCATCGGCACAGTTACCGTCATACGGCGTTCTAGTTTGCTGATGATTTCAACGGTTGCTGACATGTGCTGTGTTCCTTAATTCAAGAAATTGGTGTGTAAATTTGAATCCAAACTGTTTAATCGTCAATATTTCGGGAAAACAGCGGTTTCGCTTAATTATTAAAGCTGATGATTATATCACAGGAGATTTTTTTGATAATCGGCTTTTACTCCTTCAGTGAATTTGCTCCTCGGCCTTATACGAAGGACAATGTTCTTCAATATCAAACCATGCCAATAGGCTATTTAACGAAAGAATAGGCCCAAAAAAATAAGATTAGATTGATGCCATAAAGCAGCAATAATGTACTAAAATAATCAGTCAAATAAATCCATCTCAACCGAGGACCATCAAATGGCAAATGCAGTTACCTTAAAAGGCAATCCGATTTCAATCGGCGGCAACATTCCAACCACTGGTCAAACAGCGCGCGGCTTCGAATTAGCGAATGCTAAACGCGAAACCGTAACTTTCGAAACCTATGCTGGTAAGCGTAAAATACTGAATATTTTCCCAAGTATTGATACTCCAACTTGTGCAACCTCAGTACGTGAATTTAACAAAAAGGCTGCTGCATTAAGCAACACGGTGGTGCTTTGTATCTCAGCTGACTTACCTTTTGCACAAAGCCGCTTCTGCGGTGCAGAGGGTATTGAAAACGTGATCTGCTTATCTAGCTTCCGTAATAACCTTCAATTCTCAACTAACTATGGTGTGGCAATTTTAGATAGCAGTTTAGCTGGCTTAACTGCTCGGGCTGTGATTGTGTTAGATGAGTCTAACAAAGTGTTACATAGCGAATTAGTATCAGAAATTGCTAATGAACCTAATTATGATGCGGCACTCGCTGTACTTTGAGCTTTAACCCCAAAAATGAAGAAGCCCGCAGCTAAACTGAACTGCGGGCTTTTTTTATTATTAAAAAAGTTACTTCTCGCTCATTTCCTGATAAACCGTATATTTAGCATTACTGCCCTTTGCTTTATCTACGGGATATTTAATCGCATTTAAGGCTATTTTGTCATTAGCGGCTTGAATCAAATCTATGCCCGTTACTTCAGACAATCTCAGCAAGTAAACAAAAGTATCAGCAAGCTCATGCGCAACTTCTTGACGCTTTTCAGCACTTAAATCGTAACTTTCTTGAATGGTGTCCCATTGAAAGTGTTCTACTAGCTCAGCAGCCTCAACAATCATCGCCATCGCTAAATTCTTAGGGGAGTGAAATTGCGCCCAATCACGTTCATTCACGAAACTATCAATTTTTTGACGCAGTTCAACTAAGCTATCCGCCATTATTTTTCCTTTCGATTCGACCCTGCCACTAGCTTAATCTCAAACAAACGACACTCTAAAGGGCCATTAAATAGTGGCGTACGTTTAGTCGGTGCAAGACGCATCATTTTAGGCAAGCGCATATCATTCGTGAGGAAGTAAGCATTCCAACCTGCAAAGTGACGCTTCAAGGTCTCGCCCATTTTTGGATATAGCGCGGCCAACTCTTCATCCTCACCAATACGCACGCCGTAAGGAGGGTTAGAAACCAACACGCCATCCCCTGCTGGCGCAGGCACTTGGGTAAACTCTAACTGTGCAACCTGCACGGCCTCTAACAATGCGGCTTGCTCTAAGTTCTGCTTGGCTACACGCACGGCGCGAAGGTCCATATCGCTTCCGTAAATCTTAGAAAACTTCACAGGCTTCGCTTTTTTCCTAGCATCTTCACGTAAGCTATTCCAGAGTTTAGCGTCAAAATTGCTTAGTTTTTCAAACCCAAAATGTCGATTGCTACCCGGAGCAATATTGAGCGCCATCATGGTCGCTTCTAGTAAAAAAGTACCGCTACCGCACATAGGATCTAAAAACGGCTGACCGGGCTTCCAACCAGAAAGCTTGATAATGCCCGCAGCCAAATTCTCTCGCAGTGGCGCCTCAATGCTGGCGCGGCGCAAACCTCGCTGATAAAGCGCATCACCAGAGGTGTCTAAATAGAATTGATAGCTATCAGCAGCCAAATAGGCATGAATACGCACATCTGGCTCTTTTGTGTCGATATAAGGGCGACTATTTACGGCTTGACGGAATTTATCGCACACGGCGTCTTTAATACGCAATGTTGCAAACTCAAGGCTTTTAAGTGGGCATTTCACGCCCGTGACTTTTACCATAAAGTTATTGCTGACTTTAAACCAATCCGGCCAATCAAGCTTGTAAGCGGCATTAAACAAATCATCTTCAGTAGCATATTGACCGCTCGCCACTCGCCACATAATGCGTGTTGCAATGCGGCTTTCAAGATTCGCTTTGTAGCAAACAGCCATGTCACCAGCAAAGCCTACCCCGCCATCTGTGGCTTGAATGGCTTTTGCACCAACGCTGGCAAGCTCATCCGCCAATAAGGCTTCGAGGCCGCGCGGGCAAGTGGCAAAAAAATTGTGCTGACTCATGTGTATTGCTTTCTTTAAATTTACGCTTCAAACAACAAACGATTACTCGTACTTAAATTTTCATCCTTGAGTTTTTCTACAAACTCAAGAAACTCTATTTTGTGATTTTCTTGCAGAGCTTTTGCACGCACTCGCAAAGTTGACCATCTTAAATCGCGCGGTGGACGTTTAAAGCCAAAGACGACGATATTGCCAGGGTGGCCTGTACGAAGCACCAACACACGATCATGAAAGCTTTGCTCAATGCGCCGCAAGTAAATGTCGAAGTTCTTATCCGAACCCCACAGATTAACAGCCATCATGCCATCTAAACGCAAGGATGCTTCACAAGTATCGAAGAAGGTTTGATTGTACATCTCTGGTGGCACGCCTTGGCTATCAAAAATATCCAGCAAAAGCACATCTGCCACGTTACTATTTTCTTGCAGATAAACCACACCATCACCTTCAATGACTTCCAATCTTTCATCATCATCGAGTAGATAAAAATGGCTTCGCGCCACTTGAATAATTCGCGGATTAATCTCCACCACGCGGGTTTGCATCTCAGGCAAAAAATGATGAATATATTTAGGGATAGAGCCGCCGCCCAAGCCTATCATTAGCACGTTTTTAGGCTGCTTCATCAATAGCAAAAACATCATCATGCCGCGTGAATAAGCAAGCTCAAGCTCATCAGGCGCTTTAACACGCATTGCACTTTGCACGGTCTCAGAACCCAAATACAAAGAGCGCACGCCGTCCATTTCGCTGACATCAACGCTTTCTTCACCCGTCATGCTCTTATGCACGGCCCTAGAGATTCTTCGCCCGATACCTCGCATTTAGAGGACTTCCTCAACGCCTTTGCTATCATCAATTGCCACTTCAATTGGCTCGCTGATTGGCGCTTCTTCAACCGCTTTAAAGCGTGTATCAATCTCCATCATTAAAGTATCAATGCGCTTAATTTCTAAAGTCACTCGCGTGCCAACTGGCAACTCAGGCAAGCTATGTACTTTAGTGATATAGGGCATATGGGCAAAACGCACTAAGTTTTCGCGCCAAACGGTGGCTGAAATCTCTTGAACTTGCTCTTGTACCAAATACTGCAAGCACCAATACCGTTCCATACGGGTTTGGAAGTCACCGTAAGCGTTATAGGTTAAATCAAAATGTCTCATAATCATTGCCAGCTCATCGCTGTTTTGCGAATAAGTAGGCTCATCCCCTTGCACCACTGCAATAATTTGACGCTGATTCACCAAGTCCACCGCACGACGCAGCGGTGAGGTACTCCAAGCGTATTGCGCCACGCCTAAGCCTTGATGCGGCTCTGCTTGCGTAGTCATATAAACCTTACCGCCATTTTGCGCCCGATAAATGCCTGGTACTTTATGTTCAGCCAGCAGAGCGCCCCATTGGCTATTCGCTTCTATCATTAATTCCGCGACCAACTTATCCATGGGCGATCCACGACGACGGCCGACAATACGGACTTTTCCATCTTCTACATAAAAGTTGTAATCAATCTGAATTGGACGGTTTGGATCATGCTTGCCTCGCGCTTTTTCAAGCGACTCAGCCAAGTTAAACAAAAGCGATAACTTCGCCCAATAAGGATAGCCATTATCTTCAGCCAAGGCATCTTCATTAAAATAGGGCTCTAAAGTATCGTGGCGCAAGTTATCCACCACATGCACTAGTTCTACTTTGCTATGCCGATTACTAATCGTTAAATCCGCCGCCACATCCAAATACATCGAAAGCGCTGGCTTCCACTCACCCTCTTTTAAGCTAAAAGGCGTAATCGCAAGCTCAGGCAACATGGTGATTTTATTACCTGGCATATATACGGTAGAAAGTCGATGCAAAGCCAATTCATCTAAAGGCGTATGTGGCGCAATGCCTAGCGCTGGCGCCGCAATATGAATACCGACGCGATGCGCGCCATCTGGCAATGTTTGAATAGAAAAAGCATCATCAATTTCAGTCGTCGTGCTGTCATCAATACTAAAAGCTTCCACTTCAGCATGGAGCAAATCTTGTGGCATATTCGACAATGCCAAACCATCCGTAAACTGAATGCCTTTAGGGAAATACTCGCGCAAAAACGCGCCCAAGTGATAATCATGGTTAGACGCAATACCACCAGCGTATGAAATGACTTGGATAGGATTTACATGAAGCTCAGCCGAAGCTTGCTCTAAAGCCTTCCACTCCATGCTGTTTTTATCAGGCTCATAGAGCAGCATGTCGAGCTTAAGCGCTAAATCCTCTGGCATTTGCTTCGCTTTTAACTGCTCGACGAATAATTGGATTTTTTCAGCTTGCACACGCTTTTTCTCAAGCGCGGCTAATGCGGCCTTTAGCGTCTCTGGCGGCGCAGCTTTATATCTACCTTTACCTTTGCGGTAAAAATAAACTGGCGCACTATGCAATCGCATGGCAACAGCAGCAGATTCAATCGTGCTTGGCGCTTTGCCGTAATATTCTTTTGCAAGCTCTTCAAAGCCAAACTCAGGCTCGCCGCAACACTCCCACAAGAATGGTACTTCCAAGGCATCAGCCTCAGCATTTGTCGCTTCCATAAAACTGGCCAGCACGCTTTCAAATCTCAGCAACACATTCGCTGCTTTGATTTTAGAGCGCTTACCGCTGGCCGACTCCACCTGCAAAGCGCCTGCGGTTTCAGACATCACGGAAGCGACTTTAAAGCCACCATCTTCTTCAAAAAATACATTCATTACTTAGGCATCACAGTACGTTCAAAATTCAATTGCGCACATTTTACAGTGCTTTCAGTTCCGCGCTTGAGATAACACGGATAAGATGTCACTTTATTTACAAAACAATGTGTTTAGTTAATGGACAATAGAATACCCATCACCCTTCTGACTGGCTTTTTAGGTTCAGGCAAAACCACGTTATTAAATAAACTCCTCACCAATCCCGGCATGAAAGACACCGCCGTGATTATTAACGAGCTAGGATCAACGGGCTTAGACGACATCCTTGCTAAGAACCTAGAGCGCACCGTTGAAAGCCAACATATTGCCGACAATACCGTATTGCTAGAGTCAGGCTGCTTATGCTGCACACTGACTACCGAGATGGCAGATACCTTAAGAGACCTATTTTTCAAACGCGCGCTTTCAGCCATCCCAGAATTTAAACGCCTCATTATCGAAACCACAGGCATGGCCGACCCTGGCCCCATCATGGGCAGCTTACTCAATGAGCCTGTGATTAGCTCAACTTACCGATTAGATGCCGTTGTGGTGACCGTAGATAGCGTTTATGGATTAGCGCAACTAAAAGCCCACGCTGAAGCCAGAAAACAAGCTGCTGTGGCAGATGTACTCCTCATTACTAAACCAGACTTGGCGAATGCCGAACAAATCAATGCTTTAGAAAACGCGCTCAGTGAAATCAACCCGGGCGCAACGCAATACCAAGTTGCGAAAGGCCAAATCGACCCAAGTCATATTATCGAGATTGGTTTGTTTGATAGCAACCAACAACAAGCA
>CAMCTR010000014.1 GCA_945878605.1 Candidatus Methylopumilus universalis
TAACGATATTGTATGGGATTGTGATGGGCTAAGGTAGCCGTCATTTGATGGGATTTTTTACTTATCTTCTTAATATGATGAAATTTGTACAAAAAAAATAATCAGGTATAATATTATCCATTCCGAGGAGCGCTGCGAGAGAAAACTCCCAGGCTCGGAAAATGTTCTAACGGCGCTCACCATATTAACCGTGCCGGGCACGGGATACGGGTGAGAGTGTTAGAGCTTCAAGTGGTATCACTTCTAGTTTTTCAAGTAACTCCAAATTTCCGCATTCCCTCCGGTCACACCATTCAAGGAAGAAACATGAATACTGTGACTGATATTAAAGATTACATCATTGCTGATATTAATTTGGCTGGTTTTGGCCGAAAAGAAATTGCGATTGCCGAAACTGAAATGCCAGGCTTAATGGCGATTCGTGAAGAGTTCTCAAAGGCGCAACCCCTTAAGGGCGCACGCATTACTGGCTCGTTGCATATGACCATTCAAACGGCAGTGTTGATTGAAACACTTAAAGACTTGGGCGCAGAAGTGCGCTGGGCATCATGCAACATTTACTCTACACAAGATCACGCTGCAGCTGCAATTGCTGCTGGCGGCACACCTGTGTTTGCAATCAAGGGCGAAACTTTAGAAGAGTATTGGGATTACACACACCGCATTTTTGAATGGACCGATGGCGGCTTCACAAACATGATTCTGGACGACGGTGGCGATGCAACTTTGTTACTTCATCTAGGCACGAATGCTGAAAAAGACATTTCATTATTAAACAATCCAGGCAGTGAAGAAGAAGTATGTTTGTTCAATGCGATTAAAGAAAAGCTTAAAACATCCCCAACTTGGTACTCAACACGTCTTGCGCAAATTAAGGGCGTCACTGAAGAAACAACAACGGGCGTGCATCGTTTATACCAAATGCATAAAGAAGGTCGTTTGGCTTTCCCAGCAATTAACGTGAATGACTCAGTAACAAAATCAAAATTCGACAACCTTTATGGTTGCCGTGAATCATTGGTTGATGCGATTAAACGTGCAACTGATGTGATGATTGCTGGCAAGGTTGCAGTGGTTGCTGGTTACGGCGATGTGGGTAAAGGCTCTGCACAAGCATTGCGTGCATTGTCAGCACAAGTTTGGGTAACGGAAATTGACCCAATCTGCGCGCTACAAGCTGCGATGGAAGGTTACCGCGTAGTGACGATGGATTATGCTTGTGAGCATGGCGATATTTTTGTGACGGCAACTGGTAACTACCACGTCATTGGTCATGACCATATGGCAAAAATGAAAGACCAAGCGATTATTTGTAACATTGGCCATTTTGATAATGAGATTGATGTTACTTCACTTGAGAAATATGAGTGGGATGAAATCAAACCACAAGTGGATCATGTGATTTTCCCTAATGGCAAAAAGATTATCTTGTTGGCTAAAGGTCGTTTGGTAAACTTGGGTTGCGGTACAGGCCATCCAAGCTATGTAATGAGTTCATCATTTGCCAACCAAACAATTGCGCAAATCGAATTGTTTACTAACACCGATAAATATCCAGTAGGCGTTTATACTTTGCCTAAACATTTGGATGAAAAAGTAGCCGTATTGCAATTGAGAACATTGAACGCACAGTTAACGCGCTTATCAGACGAACAAGCTGCTTACATTGGTGTATCACAAGATGGCCCATTTAAGCCAGACACTTATCGCTATTAATTAAGCTTAAGATCAACAGGCCACTTGAGTGGCCTGTTGATAGCTCAAAGTTAGAAGAAAGCGTTTATGAACCCTGAAGTTAGTTTTGAATTTTTTCCGCCAAAAACGGTAGAAGGTGTTTTAAAGCTACGTGAAACGCGTAAGAAATTAGCATCTCTTAATCCAAAATTCTTCTCTGTAACTTTTGGTGCTGGCGGTTCTACGCGCGACCGCACCATGGACGCTGTGCTTGAGATTCAAGCTGAAGGCTTTGAGGCTGCGCCACATATTTCTGGTATTTCTTCTTCAAAAGAAGAGATTTTAAGTTTGCTTACCAATTACCAAAGTCATGGTATTCGCCGCTTGGTAGTATTACGTGGCGATTTGCCTTCAGGTGAGGTGAGCAGTGGAGATTTTGCTTATGCTAGTCAATTAGTTGCTTTCATTCGTGAAAAGACAGGCGATTGGTTCCAAATTGAAGTGGCGGCTTACCCTGAAACGCATCCTGAAGCGCGCTCAGCCGCGAATGATTTGAAGCACTTTAAGACGAAGGTGGATGCAGGAGCAAATGCTGCCATTACTCAGTATTTTTATAATGCGGATGCCTTTTTTCAGTTTGTGGCCCAATGCCAAAAAATGGGTATTGAAATCCCGATTGTGCCAGGGGTGATGCCAATTTATAACTACACTCAATTAGCACGTTTTTCTAATGTGTGTGGCGCGGAAATTCCACGTTGGTTACGTTTGCGCTTAGAGGATTATGGTGATGATGTTGCTTCGCTTCGCGCTTTGGGCTTGGATGTAGTGACGGATTTATGTGAAAAATTGTTAGCAGGTGGCGCGCCAGGCCTTCATTTTTATACGCTGAATCAATCTGGCATCATTAGCAATATTGCTGAAAGATTAGGACTTAAGAAGTAAGTGCTTTATCAAAGTAAAAAGCCTAGAAAATTCTAGGCTTTTTAATTATTTGTGAGCTATAAAATTTTAATGGAATGTTGGGCTGTCATCACCAAACACAGCATCTTCAACAAATAGAAAATCATCAGTGCGGCCTTGCTTACGAAGTGCCATCAACGCGGTCCAGCGAATTTCATCTACGCCCAAATGTTCTTGAGAGAGTGCCATCGCTCTGTCCATAATGACTTCGTGTAAAGCATGGTTAATCACGTTTGATTGCATTAAAAACATTAAAAAGCTTAAGCCATCAACGTCAATTTTTTCGGTTTCAACATTATTGTAGATGCGAGTTGATTGTGTTAAGCCACTTGGGGCGTTACCTGCAGCATCTGCCATCGCCTCCAATGAGCTAAACCAATCAAAGGCGCCGTTGATGTCTGTGCTATCGAAGCCAGCTTCAAACAGCTCTTGCGCTAGGGTGTTGTGGTCAGGCTGAACATTCGCCTCCACGTAGTTTTCGAACATATAAACCAAGACTTCAAACATAGATTCTCCTATCAAATTTATATGGTCAAATTTATTCAGTTAGCCGATACGCTGATAACGACCTCCTGGTAGAGAAGCTACTTCATTTTTTAACTCCAGCAATTCCAGTGTGGCCGAAAGGTCTTCGCTCGTCAAGTTGGTTAGTGCAATAAGCGCTTCCATATTAATGGGGTCAAATCCCATTATATTAAGCAGGGCATTGGTTTCTGTGGTGAATGACTTCTCGACACTTTGGTTAATTAAATGCCGGAGATGCGGGGCTAATTCATCAGTGATATCTTTGATGCAATCTACTAGTTTTGCACCTTGTTTTATCAGCTCATGACATCCTTTAGACATAGGTGAATGAATGGAGCCGGGAATGGCAAATACTTCACGGCCTTGTTCAGCAGCACATTTGGCGGTAATAAGTGAACCGCTTTGTCTGTTAGCCTCCACAACTAAGCAACCCAAGCTCAGCCCGCTAATAATTCGATTTCTGCGCGGGAAATTTTGTGGGCGTGATGGCGTGCCGATAGCGAATTCTGAAATAACTAAGCCTTGCTCGACAATCTTGTGAGCGAGTTCGCGATGCTTGGCTGGATAGACAATATCTAAGCCCGTACCAACCACTGCAATGGTTTTACCGTTTTTATTTTTAAGCGCGCCACGATGCGCAGCGCCATCAATGCCAAGTGCCATCCCGCTGACGATAGCAAAGCCTTGCTCACTTAAAGCATAAGCAAACTCTTCCGCATTTTTCTCCCCTTGCACAGATGCGTTTCGGCTGCCCACCATCGCAATCGCTGGCATGCTCAAGCAACTTAAGTCACCTTTTGCATACAGGATGGGCGGAGGGTCGGGGATTTCTAAAAGTGCTTGAGGGTAGTGCGCATCCGCTAGGGTAATAAGAGAGTTGTCATCTTTTTCCAGCCATTGAAGACCTATTTCAACAGCTTCTAGATTAGGCCCTTGTTTGATTAAGTTGGTAACTGCTTCTGATACTACTTTGTTGAGATTTTGATGGCTTGCTGCAAAGATATTTTCAGGACTGCCAATCTGCCCTAGAAGCTTGCAAATGGCTTTTCCACCCAAGCCTGATATTTGTTGCAGGCATATCCATAGTGCAGCTTCGGCATTTTCTTCGCTGGTCATCTTTTTGATTTTTTGATTTCTTTATTCTGTGGTCTGAACTAAATCCGCATTGGTAATAGATTCAGAAGCTTCCACAATCAACGCATTAAGAAATGCGCACGAATACTCTAAAAAGCATGAGTAATCCAACACACGCTTTTGGTAGTTTAATTAGTTTTGGGTCATTGGCGGGATTATTTTTATTATCCGATTTTAAATTAGCAACTTTATTGTTTGTAGATGACATTTTTCTTTGTTTAATTTTTTCGTCACTACTTTTGTCTTTTGGATTTCGACTTACATATCGTCCAGCATTATTAATACTGAGTAAACGGCCTTCTTCTATCCCTTCATTTTCCCCCAAGATTGATAACTACTCCACTATTGCCTCCAGTTTTGGCAATCCCACCATATATTAATATAACTTTAACCTGTAATTTTACTATCAGGTGAATGGAGGCTAAGGTTCGTTTAATATCATCCCTCGCCTGAATGAGCCTATCACCAACAAAAATTTCTTCCTTCGCCCGAATAATTTCTGCTGTTGCTGGCGCGCCTAGTTTTAATACTTTTGCATCTCCAAGATAATTTGCTTCTTTATCCAATGGCTCTATACTTGCATCGGGTGACAAGGTGATCGCTTCTTTTAGTAAAGTGAGTTGTGGTTTACCGTTAACACGGTCACATCGCCTGGATAAATTAAATGCGGATTGCTGATTTCAGCTATATTCATTTTCCAAATATGAGGCCACTGCTAAAGGTCTTTTAAGAACTTTGCCGAAATATCCCCTAAAGTATCGCCTATAACAAAGACATAATGGTCTGGATGGTTATTTTGAAGTTCGATATTGTTATTTGCGACGTGTGCGGTCAAACAACAAAACATAAGCAGGGTTATAATAGGGCGAGGAATTATATAGGCTTTGTAAATGGCATTAAGATTTATTTGAAAAACAAAAAACTGTATTAGATTCGGAATTTAATTTGTATAACAATCAAGTTTTTATGGCAATAAATCCAAATGGCAATATTAGACATCATTAATTATCCAGACGCACGTTTGTACACAGTTGCAAAGCCTGTGTCGCAAGTGGATGCAAAAATTCAACGTTTAATCGATGACATGGCTGAGACCATGTACGAAGCGCCAGGCATAGGCTTGGCTGCAACGCAAGTCGATGTGCATTTGCAAATTATTGTGATTGATATTAGTGAAACTAAAAAAAAATTGCAGGTATTCATTAATCCAAAAGTAAAAACTAAAGCCGGCACCCAGGAATACGAAGAGGGTTGTTTGTCTGTGCCAGGGGTGTATGAGAACGTCACGCGTGCTGAGACTGTGGTAATTGAAGCTTTGGACAGAAATGGCAAGCCCTTTATCTTGGAGGCCGATGGTTTGTTAGCGGTATGTATTCAACACGAAATGGATCATTTGCTAGGCAAAGTTTTTATCCAGTATTTGTCATCACTTAAACAAAACCGCATTAAAACCAAAATGCAGAAGATGCAACGTGGTCGGTAGTATGAAACCCTTGAAAATTATATTTGCGGGCACGCCTGATTTTGCGGTACCAGCATTGGCTACTCTCATTGAAGTCGGTCATGATATAAGGTTGGTGCTTACTCAACCTGATAGGCCGTCTGGACGAGGGATGAAGCTAAAAATGAGTCCGGTTAAAGACTTGGCATTGCAACACCAAATTGAAGTTTTTCAGCCAGAAACTTTGAGGAACGTAGATGCGCAAGCGCACATTGAAGCCACTAAAGCTGACGTCATGATTGTTGCGGCTTATGGCTTAATTATCCCGACCAATGTTTTGCAAATGCCGCTTATGGGTTGCTATAACATTCACGCGTCATTGTTGCCGCGTTGGCGCGGTGCCGCGCCAATTCATCGCGCATTGTTAGCGGGGGATGCTGAAACTGGTGTGACGATCATGGAAGTGGTGCCAGCGCTAGATGCGGGTGCGATGGTTTCAAAAGGCGTGCTGACGATAGGCGAGCGAGACACCACCCAGTCATTGCATGATGAGTTAGCCAAGATGGGTGCTGATTTAATGGTGGGTGCCATGCGGCAATTGGCTGAGATCGGTAAATTGCCTGCTACTTCACAGGATGAGTCTTTAGTGACGTATGCTGTTAAGTTGCAGAAGTCTGAAGCAAGTATTGATTGGTCGCAATCTGCAGATTTTATTTCGCGGCAAGTGCGAGCGTTCAATCCTTTCCCAGTAGCGCATGCGATGCTAGCGGACGAGGTGTGCCGTATTTGGATGGCGACCGCTGAGGGAAGTACTGCCAATGAAAAACCCGGAACCGTGCTAGATGTGGGCGCTTTTATTCAAGTAGCCTGTGGTGAAGGTGTGCTCTTTATTGAGGAACTCCAATTACCTGGTGGCAAGCGTTTAAAAGCCAAAGATTTTGTCACTGGACATGGTTTGAGAGTTGGCCGGTATTTTGAATAAATTTGCGTTTTACATTTCGATGAGATTGGTTAAATAATACGTGCATATCTCACAACAGATTGCTGCAGAAGCAATCGGACAAGTTTTTGCAGGGCGAAATTTAGGTGTGGTTTTAGAAAGCCTATTTGCGCGATATTCAAATATCAGTCCACAACAACGCGCCGTTGCGCAAGATTTGAGTTATGGTACATTGCGGTTTTACGGCACGATAGAGGCTTTGTTGGACCAGCTTTTGCAAAAGCCCTTAGACGATGCCAAATTACATTGTTTATTATTAGTCGCTATCTATCAATTACAGTATGACAAAGCGGCCTCACACACCGTTGTTGACCAAGCGGTTAAGGCAGCTAGCCAATCTAAAAAGACTTGGGCAAAAGGTTTGGTGAATGGTGTCTTACGTAACTTCTTAAGGCAACAAACAGAATTGGTCGCCAATCTTGAAGGTAATGAGTTTGCCACTTACTCCTATCCGGCTTGGTGGATGACCAAGCTTAAGCACCAATATCCAGAAAATTGGCAGGCCATGCTTGAGTCGGGGAATCAGCATCCCCCAATGACCTTACGTGTGAATCCGCGAAAAATTTCAGCGGTAGACTTTGTAGTCAAGCTCAATGCAGAAGGGATTGTTTCAAAAGTCTTAGGTGCAAATGCCATTACATTAGATAAGCCAGTTCCAGTTGATCGAATTCCTAGATTTTCGGCAGGTGAAGCTTCGGTGCAAGATTATGCTGCGCAGGTTGCAGGTTATGCCTTGGACTTAAAAGATGGGCAGCGCGTGCTTGATGCATGTTGTGCGCCAGGTGGAAAAACGGGTCAGATTCTAGAGTTGGCTGATGTTAATTTGGTCGCGGTTGATAATGATGCGACGCGGATTGTACTGACGAAAAGTAATCTCGACCGCTTAAATCTAAAAGCTACTCTATTGGTGGGTGATGCAGGAAAGTCAGCGGACTGGTGGGACGGAAAACCGTTTGATCGAATTTTGGCGGATGTGCCTTGTACAGCATCTGGCATTGTAAGGCGACATGTGGACATTAAATGGTTGCGCCGTGAGGCAGATATTCTCTCATTCACCAAACAGCAGGCGCTGATATTGCCTTCTTTGTGGCAGGCATTAGCAAAGGGTGGTAAATTGCTTTATGTGACGTGCTCAGTGTTTCAAGAAGAGAACCAACGTCAGATTGATAGTTTTTTAAAAACACATTCGGATGCAGAGCAGTTGCCATTGAATGCACCCCTAGCAGGCTTGAGTTTAAAAAATGGACAATTACAACCGAGTGCCCAGCATGATGGTTTATTTTATGCCTTATTACAAAAGGGCTAAGCTACTTTACGCTTTTATTTTCACGCTATTGATAGCGTTTACGCCTATAGCGAATGCGGCGAGCAGCGCTGTCCATATTAAAAGTGCAGATTTGCTTGCGAACGAAGACTCTTACGCACTGAGTACAGATTTTGATATTGTTTTAAGCCCTGTCATCGAGGACGCTTTAAGTAAGGGCATTCCATTAACTTTCTTAATTGAGTTTCAACTTAGTACACCACGTAAATATTGGTTTGATGATGAAATCATCACGCAATCTCAATATCTGACAATCAGCTATCATGCCCTTTCCCGGCAGTATTTAGTGGTCCGTAATGGTCGCCAGCAATCTTTTGCTAACCTCCAGCAAGCTAAAGAAGAAATCTCCAATATTAAGTCTTGGACTGTCGTTGATAAGAAACTGCTGAAAAAAGGTGAGACCTATATCGCCGCCATCAAAGTCCGTCTAGACCAAACAAAACTACCTAAACCAGTTCAGGTCGAAGCCATTGGTTCTGATGATTGGAATATTGCCTCTGAACTATATCGCTGGACGCCAGTGATTGCGTTTTAGGGCGAGTAATTAACCATGCGATATATCGTTCTAATCACTGCGATACTTGGTAGCGGATTACTGTATCTGCTTGCACAATCTGGAAACAGTGTTTCGGGTGCTGATTACACCTTATTGCTAGGTCTTAATATCGCCTTTGCTACAGCTTTATTGCTAATTATCGCGTTTCAACTTTCCCGTCTTTTTAAACAAATACGCGCACGCGTCATCGGCAGTCGTCTTACTTTACGTCTTTTAGGCGCATTTGCTTTGATGGCGATCACTCCTGGTGTGATTGTCTATGCCGTTTCAGTGAATTTCCTGAAACACTCTATTGAATCTTGGTTTAACGTCAAGGTTGAGGCTGCTCTAGAGGGCGGTGTGCGCTTGGGGCAAAGTTCGCTAGATAGTATGTTGGCTGACCTTAAACAAAAAGGGGACAACATGGCGTTAAACCTTGCGTTTCAGCCAACTAATTCTCAGCTTACTGTGCTCAATGATTTACGTGAGAAAAGCGGTGTGCAAGATGCTGTTTTGCTGACGATGCAAGGCAAAATTCTCGCTTTTTCTAGTAACGATGCAACGACCTTTTTACCAGCTACACCAAGCTTAGATCAGCTCAGACAAGCGCGTCTGCGAGACTTCGGCATTATCGAACCGATTGCTGGGAAGGGCTTGTATCTGCGAGCACTTATTCCAGTCAACATGAACGATATCGGCGGTGAGACCCGCATTCTGCAATTGTTACAACCAGTGCCTACGCAGCTTTCAGATACCGCTGAGGCGGTACAAAACGTTTATCAAGACTATCAAGAGCTTTCCTTAAGTCGCGAATCAATGAAGCAAGTTTTCGCCTTAACGCTGACCTTGGTATTGATGCTGGCAATGCTAACCGCAGTATCAGTTGCTTTTGTATTGAGTCGCCGATTATCCTCACCTCTTGGGGTTTTGGCTGATGGAACAAGAGCAATTGCGCGCGGTGATTATGAAACAGTGCTCCCTGTGCATGGTAATGATGAGCTTGGCGTCTTGGTTCAGTCGTTTAATAGCATGACCAAGCAACTCGGGGATGCAAAACAAGCGGCTGAGAGTAATCGATCAAGAGTAGAGGCTGCTCGTGGCTATTTAGAAACAATTTTGGCGCATTTGTCTTCAGGTGTTTTAGCGCTCAATGATAAGGGGGAGTTGCGCACTTATAATTTGACTGCTTCAAATATTTTAGGGGTGGTGCTTGGTCACTTTTCTGGGCATCCTTTTGAAAAGGTCGGGCAAGAATTCCCTCATTTAAAAAACCTCACCGATTTAATCCTTCAGAATGCCAGCGAAACCAACCTAAACGAGTGGCAAGCAGAAATAGAGATTGTCACAACACAGGGCCAACGCACGCTTTTGTTGCGAGGAACACGCTTACCTTATAGTGCAGATAGTGGTTATTTATTGGTGTTTGATGATATTACTTCTATGGTACAAGCTCAGCGGGATGCTGCCTGGGGTGAAGTGGCAAGGCGTCTTGCACATGAAATTAAAAATCCACTGACACCCATCCAATTATCTGCAGAACGTATTGAACATAAGCTTTCAAGCAAGCTTGATGCTGCTGACAGCGAAATGTTGAAGCGTGCTACGGAAACGATTGTTGCCCAAGTTGATGCAATGAAGACGATGGTGAACGAGTTTAGTGAGTATGCGCGGGCACCAGTGCTTAATTTAGTTAACTTGGACTTTAATGCGTTGGTACGAGATGTGCTTGAGTTATATCAGCCGGTAGGCATCAGCTTGGAAGTTGCGCTTACTGAACAATCTCTCAACTTACTGGGTGACGCAACCATGTTAAGGCAGGTATTACATAATTTGTTGCAGAATGCACAAGATGCGCTGGATGGGGTGAAATCACCCAAGATTGAAGTCGTAACCATGATTAATGCGAATCAAGTCCAGTTAAGCGTGGCAGATAATGGTGCTGGCTTTCCCATGGAAATGATATCGCGCGCTTTTGAGCCTTACATGACGACGAAACGACATGGAACAGGATTAGGCTTGGCGATTGTGAAGAAAATTGTTGAGGAGCACCAAGGTAATATTGCCATTGAAAATGTGAAAGCAGAGCTTGCTCATCAAACCGGTGCAGTGGTGCTGGTGAGTTTGCCAATGAATAAAACTGCGCCTAAAAAACGCATCGTTAAACCAAAGAAAGTAGAACAAGCATGACCGCAAGACAAGTGCTAGTGGTGGATGATGAAATTGGTATCCGTGAGTTACTAAGAGACATTCTTCAAGACGAAGGCTATCAGGTGACGCTTGCAGAAAATGCAGCTGAAGCGAGGGAGTATCTTCAACATACTCGACCAGACGTGGTGTTGCTAGATATCTGGATGCCAGATTGCGATGGCATTACTTTACTCAAAGAGTGGGGAACTGGAGGCATGTTGACCATGCCTGTTGTCATGATGTCAGGTCATGGAACCATCGATACTGCTGTTGAAGCAACACGGATAGGCGCATTTGATTTCTTAGAAAAACCAATTGCGTTACAAAAGCTATTGAAGACGGTGACGACTGCGCTCAAGCATAGTGAGCAACTCTCTAAGTCTGATATGAGTTTATTAAGCCTTGGTAAAAGCGCCGTGATCAATGAGCTGCGTCAGCGCCTAGAGCAAGTCAGCATGAGTAAAGCGCCCTTGTTATTGATAGGCGAAAAAGGCAGTGGGGCTGAATTTTGTGCAAAATTCTTAAATCAAGCAAACACACCCTGGATGGAATTGCTCGAGTCGCAACGACTTGCCGATGCACCACTTGATTTATTGGAGCAATTGCGTGAGGGTATTTTATTTATTCCTGAAGTGTCCGATTTAGATAAGACACAACAAAAAGGCTTGCTGGTTTTATTAGCGAAGGCTGAAAAATATGGCACGCGTGTGGTATGTGGCACTTCACAACCATTGCCGGATTTAGTCGCCGAAGGCACTTTTGATAATGGCTTGTTGCAAACTTTATCAGTGAGCACCTTACGCATTCCTAGCTTGGCAGACCACCGAGAAGATATTCCAGACTTAGTGCGCGCGATGGCGTTTTTTTTGGTTGAAACCACCACCTCTCCTTATCGCGAGTTTGAAACAGCGGCGCTCAATATGCTTAGAAATGCTGATTGGCCTGGCAACTTATCTCAGTTAGATAGCGTGATTCGTAATTTGATGCAGACGAGTCTTGGCGAAAAAATAAGCTTAGATGACGTGAACCGTGTGATGGGGCAGTTTACGCCATTGCAAACAGCGGTCATTCAACAATCGACCCTAGTAGAAAATTTGTTGCCTATTGATTTGGACCAACCCTTGCGAGAAGCAAGAGATCAATTCGAGCGTTTATATTTTGAACATCACATTCAAAAAGCGAATAAAAATATGAGTCGTGTAGCGGAAGCAGTCGAGCTTGAGCGAACCCATTTGTACCGAAAACTCAAGCAATTAGGAATTAAAACAAAATAGTTTTTTTACTTTACTTTTAGACGCCAAAGCGAAGTGACTTCTGCGTTTCTTGCCTGATGAAGCCTATCTGTTTCATCCATTACCTTGCCATGTTTAGGCTTGATATCAAACTTCTCTTCTACACGTAAGCCCGCTTGTTCAATTGCATTCCGAAGTTCATCTTTACCCCTTAATCCTAAATGTTCAGCGAAGTCAGACATAATTAACCATCCTTCACCGTCGTCAGCGAGATGTGTTTTTAAGCCATTGAGAAAAGCGAATAGCATTTTGCTTTCAGGGTCGTAAACAGCATACTCAATCGACGAGCTAGGTTTAGCTGGTAACCATGGGGGGTTGCATACGATCAGCGGCGCTTTACCTTCGGGAAACATATTGGTTTGGGAGAGGGTGATTTGCTTTTGCAAATCAAGTCGCTCGATGTTTTCTTGTGCACATTTAATTGCGCGCGGGTCTTGGTCTGTTGCGATAATTTTTTTTACGCCACGCCTAGCGAGTAATGCTGAAATGACACCTGTGCCAGTGCCGATGTCAAATGCGAGTGCTGTATCAGGTAGAGGTGCTTGTGCGAGTAAAGCTAAGTATTCCCCACGGATTGGAGAAAATACTCCGTAATGTGGGTGGATATTGGCACCTATCGCCTCAATCGGTACGCCTTTTTTGCGCCACTCATGTGCGCCAATTAAGCCTTGTAACTCGCGGATAGAAACTACAAATGGGCCGGTGAAATCGCCATAAGCCTCTAAACAAGCTTGGCTAAAATCTGGTGCGCGTTTGAGTGAAATTTTATAATGCTCACCCACTTCAATCAGCAACATCCCCAATACTCTTGAGCGCTGTGCTTGTGCAACGCGATGTAAGTTAAAAGCTTGCTTGAGGTCTATTGGAGCAGTTTCTTGTTTGGCTTTTTTGGAGGGTTTTTTTTGGTCACAGCGCCTTGCCATGGCTTGTAACAATTGTCTTGCGTTATGGAAATCACCTCGCCACAACATTGCTTTACCTTCGCAAGCAAGTCTGTAAGCCGTGTCAGCATTAATCGTGTCATCTGCAATCAATACTTGTTTGGGTGAAGTAACGCCAGCTTCGGATTGCCAGCGTGCGCTTTGCACACTGCCCTCTTCAACCCAACTAATTGACATTAAATATTGAATTCCAACACCACTGGGGTGTGGTCGCTAGGCCGTTCTAGTTTACGCGGGGTTTTGTCTATGTAGCTGGTTGTACTCGCCTTGCTGAGTGCCGGTGTGACCAAAATATGGTCAATGCGCATGCCTAAATTACGTCTAAATCCCGCCATGCGGTAATCCCACCAACTAAATCGACCTTCACCTTTTTCAAACAAGCGAAAGCTATCTTCCAAGCCTAAATTAGTGAGAGCTTTAAATGCGTCCCGCTCTGGTTCGCTAACTAATACTTGGCCTGCCCATGCCGCTGGATCATGGCAGTCAATATCCTCTGGCGCAATATTGTAATCACCCAATAGCGCTAGTTTTGAATGCTTAGCAATTTCAGCACGAAGCCATGGCGTGAAAGCCTGCAACCAGCTCAGCTTATAAGCATATTTATCTGAGCCTACCGCTTGTCCATTGGGGATATAAACGCACACAATGCGAACGCCATTAATCGTTGCAGCAATCAAGCGTTTTTGCTCATCTGCAAAGTTAGGGATGCCCATGTGCACTTCATTCATGCTGTGTGGGCTGATAATAGCCACACCGTTATAAGTTTTTTGACCGCTATGAATTGCGTTATAGCCTACTTCTTTGAGCGCCTCAAAAGGAAACTTGCTGTCTTCTTGTTTGGTTTCTTGCAAGCACAAAGCATCTGGCTTGTTTGCGGCAAGCCAATCTAGCACGTGCGGCAAGCGTACATTGAGTGAGTTAACGTTCCAAGTGACGATTTTCATATTAGGCTGCGACAGTCATACCATTGTGGCGTAACAATGCCTCTATATCTGGTGCACGGCCACGGAAAGCGACGAAAGACTCCAAAGCAGAGCGAGATCCACCCTTGGCTAAAATTTCATGCCAGAAGCGCTGTCCTGTTTCTGCGCATAGCACGCCATTTTCTTCAAACATACTGTAGGCATCTGCTGAAAGTACTTCCGCCCATTTGTAGCTGTAATAGCCAGCCGCGTAGCCGCCAGCAAAAATGTGGCTAAAGCCGTTCGGGAAACGGTTCCATTTTGGTGGGCGAACGACTGCAACTTCGTCTCGTACTTGTTCGATTAAGTCGAGCGCTGTTGTATTGCCAGTTGGGTCAAATTCACCATGTAACCGCATATCAAAAAGTGAGAACTCAATTTGGCGAACAGTTTGCATACCCGCCTGGAAGTTTTTGGCGGCGATCATTTTGTCAAATAGGGCGCGTGGCAAGCTTGCGCCAGTTTCCACGTGTTTAGTTATATGGCGAATCACATCCCATTCCCAGCAGAAGTTTTCCATAAATTGGCTAGGCAGTTCGACCGCGTCCCATTCAACACCTTTAATCCCTGATACGCCGTAATCATCCACTTGGGTCAACATGTGGTGAAGGCCATGACCAAACTCATGGAACATAGTGATTACTTCGTCGTGCGTAAACAATGCAGGTTTGTCACCCACGGGTGCTGAGAAATTGCAGGTGAGATAAGCCACAGGCGTGACAATATAATCAGCGCCATTATTTAAATTTTGTTTTCTGCGAGTGATCGCTTCGTCCATCCACGCGCCGCCACGCTTACTGTTACGTGCGTATAAGTCCAAATAAAACTGGCCAACGGCTTTGCCATGTTGGTCGCTGATTTCATAAAAAGCGGCATCAGTATGCCAAACCGGGGCGTTAGACTTTTTCACATGCACCCCAAAAATGGTTTCGACCACTTTGAAAAGGCCTGCCAATACTTGTGCCTCGGGGAAGTATTGTTTTACCTCTTGGTCTGAAAAAGCATATTTATCTTCACGTAACTTCTCAGATACAAAAGCGACATCCCAAGCTTGCATATCGCTAATGCCAAGCTTGCTTGCGTAATCGGTGAGTTCTTGCATATCACGCTTGGCAAAAGGTTTAGCACGTTGCGCCAAGTTATCTAAAAACGTAATCACGTCTGAAGGGGCATCCGCCATTTTTGTGGCAAGCGACATTTCTGCATAGTTTTTGTAGCTTAATAAGCTTGCAGACTCTCGGCGGAGTTTGAGAATTTCACTGATTAAAGGTGTGTTATCCCAATCGGCTTTGCCGAATTCTGAAGCGCGCGTTGCATAGGCACGGTAAAGCAATTCACGCAATGTGCGGTTTTCACAATATTGCAATACAGGCATATAGGATGGGAAATGTAACGTGAATTTATAGCCAGTTTTACCCTCGCTAGATGCTGCTTCTTGTGCGGCTTGCAGAGCATCTTCGGGCACGCCTTTTAGCTCAGCAATATCTTCTACAAAGTGCGTGAAATCATTCACGGTATCCATCAAGTTTTCTTCAAACTTTGTAGTGATCTTTGAGAGTGAATCTTGGATTGCTTTAAAGCGTACTTTTTCCGCATCCGCTAACTCGGCACCACCTAAACGAAAACCGAGTAATTCATTTTCAACAATTTTTTGTTGAGCCGTATTGAGTGTGCCAAATGCAGTACTGTTTTTAACTGCCCGAAATTTTGCGTACAAGCGCTCGTCTTGGCCTAAGTCAGAGTAAAAGTCAGTCAGCTTAGGCAGGCTCGCGTTGTATGCCTCGCGCAATTCTGGGCTATTCACCACTGCGTTCATGTGGCCTACCTGTGACCATGCACGGGAAAGTCTTTCTTCCATGTCTTCAAGTGGTTTGGCAAAGTTTGCCCATGTTGGGGCTTCAGTTGCAGTGGCTAGCTTCTCAACGCAAGAACGACCAGCTTCAACTAAATGGTCGATAGCGGGCTCAACATGTTCGGCCTTGATTTGGTCAAATTTTGGTAAGCCAGAAAAATTGAGTAGTGGATTGTGAGTTAAGGCTGTCAATTCAAATTCCTTTAGTTGGTGCATTGGCGTGTCATTACGCTCATGTAATTTAGAGATTCATTTTTTGCATTAAAGGTTCAATTTTGTCACTATCGTGGCTAGACAAAATCTTGCGAGCTGCAGGCACTAGCTTGACTAGGTCGCTTTGTAATACCTGATGCTTGATTGACAAAATATGTGATGGATGCATAGAGAATTGGCGTAAGCCTAAGCCTAATAAAAGTCGCGTTAATTTTGAATCGCCAGCCATTTCCCCGCAGACCGAGACCTCTTTCCCAAGCTTTTTTCCAGCTTTCAGCGTGATTTCTATGAGCTGCAGAATTGCCGGATGCAGCGGGTTGTAGAGGTGAGAAACGCTATCATCTGTTCGGTCGATGGCAAGTGAGTATTGAATTAAATCGTTAGTGCCAATTGACAAGAAATCCAATTCTTTAGCAAAGGCTTCTGCACAAATCGCCGCAGCGGGAATCTCAATCATGCCGCCAACTTCAATATCGTTGTTAAAATCAACTATTTCTAGC
Organism: Candidatus Methylopumilus universalis; assembly: GCA_945878605.1. Taxonomy (GTDB): domain Bacteria; phylum Pseudomonadota; class Gammaproteobacteria; order Burkholderiales; family Methylophilaceae; genus Methylopumilus_A; species Methylopumilus_A universalis_B. The sequence continues at coordinate 16,541 of CAMCTR010000014.1, forward strand.
CTTAAGCTTTGTTTTGCCCGCTCAAGCAATAGCAATGTTTGTCTAAGCTCGGTGAGTGAAGACAGCATGGGAATGAGGATTTTAATGTTGCCAAACGCTGAGGCGCGAAGCAAAGCACGCAATTGGACATGGAACATTTGCGGTTCGGCTAAGCATAAACGAATCGCACGTAAGCCAAGCGCAGGGTTGGTACAGCTGCGTTCAGTCTCGGGATTGACTTGCTTGTCAGCACCTAAGTCTAGGGTTCGAATGGTCACAGGCTTGCCGTCCATGGCTACGGCGACTGCTTTATAGGCTTCGAATTGCTCTTCTTCTGTCGGCGCTTCGCGGCGGTTCATGAATAAGAATTCTGTACGATATAAACCGATGCCACTGGCGCCTGAGGCTTTTACTTGAACAACGTCATCAGGTACTTCAATATTTGCGTACAAATCAATCGCTGTGCCATCCAAAGTGACTGCTCTGGTAAGCTTGATGCGTTTGAGTTTTTGTTGCTCGATTTGCCATTGCTCTTGCTTGAGCTTATATTCAGCCAGTGTGTCTTTATCTGGATTAACAATCAAAACGCCTTGCGTGCCATCCACAATCACTAGCTCGCCATCACGAATTAGCGCTCTAGCACGTTGCAATGCAACAATAGATGGAATATTTAAGCTGCGGGCCAGAATGGCGGTGTGCGAGGTTGCGCCGCCTACATCTGTCACAAAAGCTGCAAACTGATGTTGTTTGAATTGAATGGCGTCCGCTGGTGAAATATCGTGGGCAACCAAAATAATCGCTTTTTCCTGCTCTAGAACAGGTACTTGGCTAGGGCGACCAAGCAACACTTTGATAATCCGTTCGACTACTTGTACGACGTCATGTTTGCGCTCGCGCAGATACTCATCTTCAATTTGGTCAAATTGCTCTTCGATACTTTCCATCTGCTGTTTAAGCGCCCACTCAGCATTGCAGTGCTCATTTTTGATGACAAGCTTAGGGTCGTCAGCCAAGGTATGGTCGTTCAAAATCATCAAATGGGTATTGATGAATGCGGCGAGTTCAGCGGGAGATTTGCTAGGGAGTTGTGATTTGATCGTTTCTAAATCCAGCTTGACTGTATTAATCGCCAGATCAAAACGCGCGATTTCTTGGGCAACCAGATTTTCAGGAACTTGGTAATGAACGACCTCTAAAAGCGCGTGCGAAACCAAATGGGCATGGCCGATGGCAATCCCGTTTGATACGCCTACACCATGAATAGAAATGCTCATTATTCTGGCTCACCAAAGCGATTGTTGATTAAAGCAATAAGCACTTCCATAGCCACCGCCTCATCTTCACCAGTTGCTTCTAAGGATACGGTGCTGCCTTTGCTAGCAGCCAACATCATCACGCCCATAATGCTTTTTGCATTCACGCGGCGACCGTTGCGCTCAATCCAAATATCGCTTTTAAATTGGCTGGCTGTCTGGGTGAGTTTGGTTGAGGCTCGAGCATGTAAGCCTAATTTGTTGATGATAAGAATATCTTGTTTCATTAACTTGCTTCCTTGGTCCAGGCTTCTTTACAGGCAACTTCAGTAAAATTGATTACGCCTTCTTGCCCACCACTTAAGGCTTTATCTGCTAGTTTTGCAAGATCGCCATTTCGGTAAGTAAGTGCCCGAACGAGCATGGGTAAATTCACACCAGCAATGCCTTCCACGCTATTTTTTTTCACTAATTTACTCACAATATTGCAGGGTGTAGCGCCATAAATGTCTGAAAGAATGAGCACGCCATGACCATCATCAAGGTCTTTCACCACTTTTTGCATTACAGGCAACAATGTGGATGGGTCGTCGTGTATGTCAATTCCAAACTGCTCTAACAAGGGCGGCCTAGATCCCATGACGTGGGTTGCGCAATCAATCAGACTTTCGCCAAGATCGCCGTGCGCAACAATTAAAATACCAATCATAGAGACAGTTCCAATTCGCGGTGTCTGATTAAGACTTGTTGTTGCTGTGAAAAATGTTTGCCTAGCTCTTCAACAATATGAACTGAGCGATGTTGTCCGCCAGTACAGCCTATTGCAATCGTTAAGTAACTACGATTTTCTTGCACAAAACTTGGTAGCCAGCGGGCAACAAAATTTTGAATGTCTTGGTACATATCATGCACCATAGGTTGTTGCTCAAGAAAGCTTTTAACAGGGGTATCTCGACCAGTCATAGGGCGTAGCTTTGGATCGTAATGGGGGTTGGGCAAACAGCGAACATCAAATACAAAGTCTGCATCAAGTGGAATGCCATGTTTGAAGCCAAAAGAAGTGAACAATAAAGTGATATTTTTGCTTTCTTGGGCGACAAATTCATTTACCCAGCCACGAAGGGTGTTTGCACTTAAGTCGCTGGTATCAATGTGATGCCCTAGCTCAGAAAGTGGTGCTAATAATTTACGCTCAAGTTCTATGCTCTCTCCTAATGAAATAACATCATTGCTAAGTGGATGACGCCGACGCGTTTCGCTGAATCTTTTTACTAAAGCATGTTTGGTAGATTCAAGGAACAATACCTGAACGTTAACACCTCGAGCTTTAAGTATTTCGATATTTTCAGGCAGTGCTTCTAACGCCGCACTCCGTGTGTCAGTGCTGATAGCCACTCGATTTTGAGTACCATTTAAATTTTCATAAATTTGTGGGAGTAGGGTTGCGGGCAAATTGTCGACGCAATAATAGCCAGTGTCCTCAAGTGCTTTTAGGACAACGCTCTTACCTGAGCCGGAAAGGCCTGTC
>CAMCTR010000015.1 GCA_945878605.1 Candidatus Methylopumilus universalis
CCATAACGCCATTAATAGGCACCAAGCCATCGTGATGCCAACAGCCCAATCAGTAACGGCAGCACGGTTGGAGCGCTTTGCGTTAATGGTAATGCCCCAAATGAGGGTGGCAAACAGCGCAATCATTAGGGCAGGAATATTGATGTGGGCTTCGGTGAGCCCGGACAGTATATGCATTCTTGCTGAAAGTTTTGCTGGAAATCCTGTGATAATAGCTATCCATCCTAGCCAAATGAGCATGCCCATCAAGCCAAATAAAATGAGTCCAAACCAGTTAAGCGCATTAGCAGCTCCACGTTTGAGGGTTTCAGCGCAGCCGCCAGCCATCGCAATTAATGGAATGAGTAATGTGAGTAAATTCACGTCAGCGTTTTTAGCCTTTAAGCCAATCAGAATAAAGGCGATAAGGAAGAATGTGATGATGAGTTGAAATTTTGGCTTAAATAATAAGCTTGAGCGGAACCGCCAAACTCCCCATGCTGCAATTGGCAAAGCAGGCCAAGCAAACCAACACAACGTGCGTACCGAATACAAATGGTTAAGTTGTGTGAATTGAATTTGATTTTGCCACCAAGCATTAAGATGGCTAGGTGAAATATGCCAAATTAAAGCAGGCCATATTAAAAGCCAAGGCGCTAAAGTAACGCTAGCTAAGCCAAGAACAATGGCAAAGCTTTTTGAGCGCCAGGCTTTAAAGAGTAAGGGTAATGCTATCGCTGAAAGCAAGCTGATGGCGGTGGTGATTAAGCCTGTCGACATAAAACTAATGCCGATGCCTGTGCCTAATAACACGCTAGCTCTAAAAGGACGACGTTTTGCGAGGGCTAATGCGTAGAATGCCATTGCACTGCCTGTTAAGGCTGAAACTTCAGGCATTAACAAATGTGCGGTTTCTATCAGCCCGATAGAGCTGAGCATGATGAAGATGGTTTGGCGGCCTATGCCTTCACCCCAAAGCTCTCTGCCTATCATGCCTGTAAGCAGTAATGTCAGCGCCATCCAGAAGCCACTGACGATACGCGCACCATCATGCATGTCGAGTATTGGGCTGAGTGCTTTTGAGAGCGTCGCTGCAGAAAGGTAATACAGCGGTGGGTTTTTAATGGCGGTATCGCCTTCAGCGATAGGATCTAATAAATGCTCGCCAGCAATCATGGACTTGATAATGCTAATGCTAGTGGATTCGTTGTGCTTCCAAGGTTCATGGCCGATTAGTCCTAAACACACCCAAATGCAGCAGAGAATAATTAGCAGGCGTGTTTTTGCAGCCTCGCCTATTCTAGCTCTTGGTGTCGCTAAGTTACCTTGCCAATCATGATCAATCTCAAATGCCATCTAGATTTTGCCTTGATTTTATGTGCGCGTTTTTATATAAGATGAAGCTTGAAAATCAACAGTCTAAAATAAAAAAGGCAGCGTGAGCTGCCTTTTTTAAGTATGCACCCAATATTACATGCCGTATTTTTGGCGGAATTTTTCAACACGACCAGCAGTGTCTAAAATCTTTTGCTTGCCTGTGTAGAATGGATGACATTGTGAACATACTTCAATGTTCATGTCTTTGCTGTTAGTAGAACGAGTTTTGAACTTGCTTCCACAGCTGCAAGATACGTTAATTTCGTTGTACACTGGATGAATTTCGGCCTTCATGGTCAAATCTCTTTCAATAGCTTTTTACTGAGCCCATAATTATCAATGAATTCTTTAAATTAAGCAACTATTAACCACGTCTCATGCTGTCAAAAAAGTCAGCATTGTTTTTGGTCGCTTTGATCTTATCAAGCAAGAATTCCATCGCTTCCAAATCATCCATTGGGTATAGCAATTTACGCAGCACCCAAATCTTTTGCAGAATGTCTTTTTCAATCAACAATTCTTCACGGCGTGTGCCAGATTTATTGACATTAATTGCTGGATAAATACGTTTTTCAGCCATGCGACGGTCAAGATGGATTTCCATATTACCCGTGCCTTTAAACTCTTCATAAATCACGTCATCCATACGAGAGCCTGTGTCCACAAGCGCTGTTGCGATGATAGTAAGCGAGCCGCCTTCTTCGATGTTACGTGCTGCACCGAAGAAGCGTTTAGGGCGTTGTAGCGCGTTTGCATCCACGCCGCCGGTTAATACTTTGCCAGATGCAGGCACTACAGTGTTGTAAGCGCGCGCTAAGCGGGTGATGGAATCTAACAAAATCACCACATCTTTTTTATGTTCAACGAGGCGTTTTGCTTTTTCTAGCACCATTTCAGCCACTTGTACGTGACGTGTTGCTGGCTCATCAAACGTTGAAGCAACCACTTCACCTTTGACTGAACGTGTCATTTCTGTCACTTCTTCAGGTCGCTCATCAATCAATAATACAATTAAGCTGACATCAGGATGGTTAGCGGTAATCGCATGAGCAATATGTTGCATCATCACAGTTTTGCCGCTTTTTGGACTCGCCACTAAAAGCGCACGTTGACCGCGACCAATTGGCGCAATCATATCAATCACTCGGCCAGTGACATTTTCTTCACTGCGAATATCACGCTCTAATATGAGCGGAATAGTCGGGAAAAGCGGTGTAAGGTTTTCAAACAGAATCTTATTCTTGGTGTTTTCTGGAGATTCACCATTTACGCTATCTACTTTGACTAAAGCAAAATAACGTTCGCCGTCTTTAGGGGTGCGAATTTCACCTTGTATGGTGTCGCCAGTGTGTAAATTGAAACGGCGAATTTGTGAAGGTGAAACATAAATATCATCAGGCCCTGCTAAGTACGAGGTGTCTGGTGAGCGCAAAAAGCCAAAACCATCTTGTAAAACTTCTAAGGTCCCATCCCCAAAAATGCTATCGCCTTTTTTAGCGGTATTTTTCAGCAAAGCGAAAATTAAGTCTTGCTTGCGCATACGGCTGGCGTTTTCGATATCGCTGGCAATCGCCATATCGACGAGTTCTGTTACTGGGAGATATTTTAGGTCTGATAAATGCATATGAGGGGGCTCACTGGAAAACGAAACTTCTTAAGAGGGATGATAAAACTTAGAACTTACAAAAAGTGTCTGGCTCTGAATGAACCAGACACAAGACTATATTGATTAAATGTTACTGTCAATGAAAGCTGTTAATTGTGATTTTGATAACGCACCAACTTTAGTTGCTTCAACATTGCCGTTTTTAAACAACATTAACGTTGGAATACCACGAATGCCATATTTTGGAGGTGTGTTTTGGTTTTCATCAATATTGAGTTTTGCAACTTTGATGCGACCTTCATACTCTTTAGCAACATCATCCAAGATTGGCGCAATCATTTTGCAAGGACCACACCATTCTGCCCAGTAATCAACTAATACTGGAAGTTGTGATTGTAAAACCTCTTGCTCGAAAGAATCGTCGCTCGTGTGAATAATTTGGTCGCTCATTATGGTGAACCTCTAAATTGAATGAATGCTTGAAATAAGGGAAAGTGAAAATACTATTTCGCTATCCTAGCGAAAAAACCGCCTTAAGTGAAGCGTTGTATGTATCTCTTTTGCTTGAATGAGTGCTACTTTTACTTCAATTTATCGCAAACTCTGCGTCATTGCTTGTGTTGATGATAGTATTTCTAAATGCACTCTTTTCAAAGTTTTAGCAATATTTGCAGGTTGCGCCTATTTTTATGGGCCTTGCTCTTTTTCGCATTGATGATGAACAATGCAAATGCCGAAGCCGCAAAAAACTTTGTGATGAAAGACCTTGCGGGCAAAGAGCATCGTTTATCGGATTATCAAGGCAAATGGGTGCTCTTGAATTACTGGGCAACATGGTGCCCTTCTTGCTTAGACGAGATGCCAGACTTCATTGAATTATATGACAAGCATAAAACTAAAAACTTGGTTGTCTTAGGTGTTGCTGTTGATTATAAAAATGAGCGTGAGGTACGTCATTTTTTGGATGACATGCTGGTTTCATACCCGATTATTCTGGGCACGCCTAAAATCTTTGCCCAATTTGGCTCACCATCAGTATTGCCGACAACTTTGATTTACAACCCGCAAGGCAAGTTGGTAAAGATTAAGCGAGGTCAGCTTTCTAAGCAAACTGTGGAGTTAATAATGTTGTCCTTGCCCAATGAGTCGATCGACATACTCTCGCCATAATGAGTATAAAAAAGCCTGAGAGACTTGAAAGGTCTCTCAGGCTTTTTGAGGGGTCACATCCAGCTTTTAATTTGGCGTTTCAATGCTCACGCCATTTTCATCTAATACGCTCAAGTTATTTTCACCCGCAAAATGCATCAACTGAGCATAACCTTCAGGATTGATGTCTTTAAGCTTTAAATCCACGGCTAAACAACGCACGCCATTTACAACGCGCGGTTTTAAGTAGGGGGAGTATTTTAGTTTGCGGTCTGCGCCGAAACTTGCGTACGTACTGCACATGCGATCCACCCAGTCGCTTGGCCTAAAAGGTTTGCCAGCGCGGGTGAGCCCCTCGATGATAATTTCTTTGTTTGTTTCGCTCATATAAATTGCCTAGTCATCATTAAGTAATCGTTAAAACAAAATTGCTGATTTGTATAAGCCTTATTTTATTAGTGAATAAAGCTTTAAAATTTAGTCAATGTATTCAAAAACTTTAACCACAGCTTTTACGCCTCCGAGGTTGCGGGTAATTTCCGCGGCATCGTTGGCTTCTTTATGGGTAACTAAGCCCATTAGATAGACCGTTCCATTTTCTGACACTACTTTGACGTAGTTAGCTGAAAATTTATTTTCGGTCAGGAAGTTGGTTTTAATTTTCGAAGTCAGATAAGCGTCACTAGAGCGCGTGCTTAAAGACGAGCTTGGCCCAACGACAAGATAGTTTTGAATGCTAATCACATTTTCAATTGGCTTGACGAGTGACTCGGCCTTTTTCTTACTTGCTTCATCCCACACTTCACCAGTAATCAATACTTGGCGGTTAAAGCTAGTAATATTAGCATGCACTTTTTCTTTCAAACTATCAGCAATCGCTTTGCTAGCTTTAAGCTCAATGGCTTGGTCTTCAATATAAGTGCCAGATGTGCGTCTGTCTGCAGCCATTGAACCCCCAACCACTGCGCCACCGACAATTACAGGAACGCAAGCGGTGAGTTGAGTGCCCAAAGCTACAGCTAAAATTAAAGTGCCAAGTGAAGTTTTTGTGAATGCGTGCATTTAATCTACTCCTAATAAAAGACAATCAATAGCATCGCATAAGCAATGCAAAATGAGAACATAAGCTTCTTGAATTCTTGCTGGACTCTCATGCGGCACGCCAAGATGAATGTCTTGTTCTTCTAAAAGTTCAACCAACAAGCCGCCGTCGCCGCCACTAAAAGCAATCACCTTCATGTTACGTTCTTTTGCGGCTGTGATGGCGTTTAATATATTGGCAGCGTTCCCGCTGGTGCTAATCGCAATCAGCACATCGCCAGACTGCCCCAGCGCTAGTACTTGTTTAGAAAAAGTTTGGTCGTAATGGCCGAAATTCGCAATCGCTGTCAGCGTTGTGCTGTCGGCGCAAAGTGAAATAGCTGCCAAGCCTGGACGCTCAACTTCATAGTGGTTGAGCATGCGTGAACTGAAATACTGTGCATTGGCAGCGCCAGCGCCATTGCCGCAGGTGAGCACTTTTTTCTCGTTTAAAAACGCCTCAACAATCATTTCTGCAGATGCAACAATGGGTGCTGCGAGCAATTCAGCCAAAGCTAATTTTAGTTGTGCACTTTCTTCAAAATGCCGAGTGATGCGGTCAGTTAAATCCATGGCCTATATTCTATCGTTTCTATATTTTTTAAGCTTCAAAAGTATTCTTAATCTAACTAATGCTTTTTGCGACGGCTTTATCCATCAAAATGACATCAAATCTGCAAGCTTGATTGTCATTTTGCTGCAGATAATACTCCGCTGTAATGACAATTTTATTGGCCAGACTGCAAAACGACGCCTTCGGCACCAAAGCTAGCGTTGGCTAAAGTGCGGCTTATTTCGCCGGCGGCATTAATCTCTATCTTGCCAGATAGTCCGTCTATCGTTGCGCCAGCTGAATTGAGCCTGTCTAATGCAATCAGGATTTGATAAGCGTCTGCGCCAAGCGCAAACCAACGTTGCATTTGCCCTGCAGGCAGATCAATCGCCGCTTGCTTATAAGCATTAAAGTTAGGATTCTCTCTATCCACTATCCAAGGGATATCTACAAAACGCATCCCTTTTAGTGCAGCATCATCGGCATTAAACGCTATGCCAGTATAGACCTCAGAAGTGCCAAATGTGGGCATATTGGACGGTAATAAGGCGCGAACTTTTCTGGCACTTTCTGGCTCGGCAGCAAGAAAAATCATGTCGCAGAGATTTTCATTGAGTTGAACTTCAATACTTTTGGCATCGCTAGCAGTATTAATGGTGTTGACTTGACCACCAATTGCAAGCCATTCTTCATTGAAAGTATTTGTAATAAGTTGATTTAACTCTGTGTTAGAGGAGATGACGCATGCTTTTTGCATTCCTAAGTTTTTGGTGGATTTGATGATTTGTTGAACTTCATCTCGTGCGAATAGGCCGTAAATGTATTGTTGAGTGGTTTTATTTTTTGTTTTATTCAGCATTAAAGTTATTGCTTGGTTTCGCAAGTTGCTGATGGCGTTTGTTTCAGCAATCGTAAATGGGCCAATGATGTACTTTGCACTTTCTTTTAGTGCTTGTCGGTAGAGTTTGAGGGTTGATTCTGCGTTGGCTTGGCTCGCGTAAATTTTAACATCCGCATTATCTTGTGCGATTTTCTTTGCGGCAGTAAAGCCACGCTCAATGGCGTCAGCAATTGGATAGAGCTCTGTTTTGGAGAAGGGTAGCAACAGCGCTACAGTTCCCTTAAGTTTAGCTTTTCGCTCTTCTAATTTGATTGCCGAAGCTGGAAATAGATGAGCAGCAAACCCTTCTTTGGCTGGATGATCAGCATAAGCCTTGCGCCAGCGCTCTATCGTCTGTTCATTACTTTCGCCATTGTCTTGGTATTTGGCCGCTAGCGCCAAGTCTATCCAACCTTGAATAATACTATCTGGGCTGTTGCCACGCATTTCAGCAAGATTTTTCTTGCTTAGCACCGAAACAATTTCCCAGATTTGATGTTGATTTGTATTGATATCCTCTTGATTGGTCGGATTGCTTTGGTGGAGTAAAACATCAGCGATGACCCTTTGCTCTAAAGCTCGCAGGCTGTCGGATTGGTTTTCGTAGGCTAGTGCAAGGCTTGTGTGTAAACTTACATTTGCTTGCTGATTGAGCATTTTATTGGTTTGAAGAGGAAGTAGCTCACGAAAGGTCGTATCAAAATCGCCCTCTAAGCTTGCGAATATGCCGATAAGCAGCTTGGAATAAGCTGATTGGCTAGGCACATTAGCCGCTGCGATTTGAGCACAAGGCTTGTCATTTTTTTTTAAACACTGGTAGCTCTCAGCAAAGTAATCTTCGGTACTTTTTTTATTTTTTGCGATTGGTTCGGCGTAAGCTAATTGGCTTGGGCTTAAAATGGCGGTTAAGGCTGAAAAAAACAGCACATACCGCATGAAAGAGAGTTTGATTTGAGTGTTCATCATATCCCTACATTATATGTGGTCGCGACCCCAATTGGAAACCTCCAAGATATTACCCTGCGCGCGCTTGAGGTTTTAAAAATGGTAGATGCGATTGCGGCAGAAGACACGCGCCATACTTCACATTTGCTCTCGCATTTTGCCATTCAGAAAAAGCTCATCGCCGTGCATGAGCACAATGAACAAAAATCAGCTCAAATTTTGCTAGAGCGTTTGCAAGCGGGGGAATCTATTGCGTTGGTGACGGATGCAGGTACGCCGGGTATTAGCGACCCAGGCGCGATTGTGGTGAATGTGCTAAGGAAAGCTGGCGTAAATGTGGTGCCTGTTCCCGGCGCGAGTGCTGTGATTGCTGCACTTTCAGCTTCGGGCATTACCGCTAACGGCTTTGTGTTCTATGGCTTTTTGCCAGCAAATGGCTCGCAAAGACGCAAGACTTTAGAAGACCTAAAAGCCTATCCATCTACTTTGGTATTTTATGAAGCACCACATCGTATTATTGAATGCGTGGAAGACTTGGCGAAAGTATTGGGCGGCGAGCGTCGCATTAACATTGCTAGAGAGATCACTAAAACATTTGAAACTTTTCATCACTGCGCCTTGCAAGACGCTAAACTATGGCTAGAAAGCGACCCTAATCAACAACGTGGCGAGTTTGTGCTCTTAGTAGAGGCCGCTGCAGTTGTTGAAGAGGTCGCTGTTAGCGAAGATGCTGAGCGCGTATTAAGATTGCTCCTGGCAGACTTGCCACTCAAACAAGCGGTAAAATTAGCCACTGAAATTACTGGTGTTAAGAAAAACATCCTTTATGAATTTGCACTAAAACTTAAAGACGAATAAGCATGGATAAAATCACCATTACCCGCCCAGACGACTGGCACTTACATTTACGCGATGGCGATGCACTAAAAGCCGTGTTGCCAGATACCGCTCACCGATTTGCGCGCGCGATAGTCATGCCTAACTTGCGTCCGCCTGTTACCACAACTGCCTTGGCGGCTGAATACCGTCAACGCATTTTGGACACCCTGAAAAACTCCGCCGTTCGTCCTGAGCTTGTCGAAGGACAGTCTCTTTCCACCCTTCGACAAGCTCAGGGCGAGCGAATCAGTTTTGAGCCTTTAATGACCCTTTATTTAACTGACAATACAACAGTGGCAGAAATTGAAAAAGCATCTGCCTCTGGCTTTGTCCGCGCGGTTAAATACTACCCGGCGGGGGCTACTACCAACTCTGATTCTGGGGTCACGGATTTAAATAAATGCAGTCAAGTGTTTGAGGCAATGCAAAAACTAGGCACGCCTTTATTGATGCATGGAGAAGTCACGGACGGTGATGTGGATGTTTTCGACCGCGAACGCGTATTTATTGACCGCCACATGAAGCCGCTATTGGCAAAATATCCAGCGCTTAAAGTGGTATTTGAGCACATCACCACTAAAGACGCAGCTGACTTCGTCGCAAGTGCTCCAAGCAATGTGGCGGCAACCATTACGCCACATCATCTGCTGATGAATCGCAATACCATGTTTACCGGCGGCATCCGCCCGCATCATTACTGCTTGCCTATCCTAAAGCGTGAAGAACACAGATTGGCTTTGGTGAAAGCCGCGACATCTGGCAGCCCAAAATTTTTCTTAGGTACAGATAGTGCCCCACATGCTAAATCCGCTAAAGAAGCGGCTTGCGGCTGTGCTGGCATGTATAGTTCGCACGCTGGTATTGAGCTTTATGCTGAAGTGTTTGAGGCGGCAAATGCGCTTGATAAACTCGAGGCATTTGCAAGTTTTTACGGTGCCGATTTTTACGGCTTGCCCCGCAATACAGACCAAATCACCTTAGTGAAAGAGGCTTGGACTGTGCCCGCTGAGATTGCATTTGTTGGTGAGGTTTTAGTGCCTTTGCGCGCTGGGCAAACGGTTGCTTGGAGAATGCTTAAATCTGCCAATGAATAGGCGTTTCGCCACGTCCGCTCAAGTAATCATTAATTTTTGAAAATTGATGATTACCAAAAAACCCGCGATGCGCGGATAACGGCGATGGATGCGGTGATGTCAGCACTAAATGCTTGTTGCTATCTATGATCTCACCTTTTTTTTGCGCATAACTCCCCCAAAGCACAAACACCAATCCTTCGCGATGCTTGTTTAATGCGGCAATGGCGGCATCGGTAAACTCTTCCCAGCCGCGTTTTTGATGTGAGCCTGCTTTCGCCATTTCCACAGTTAAGGTTGCATTAAGTAAAAACACGCCTTGTTTTACCCAAGGCGTTAGATTGCCTTCGCCGCTCATTTTGATTCCTAAATCGGCTTCAATTTCTTTAAAGATATTTCTGAGGGATGGGGGTAAAGCAATGCCTTGAGGCACCGAAAAACTCAATCCTTGCGCTTGCGCTTGGCCTTTATCGTCTCCGTGATAGGGGTCTTGCCCAATGATAACGACGCGAACTTTTTTAAATGGCGTTTGATTGAATGCATTAAAAATGAGCGAGCTAGGCGGGTAAATAGTTTTCCCCGCCATTTTTTCTTGTTTTAAGAAGTTGCTTAGTGCCTGCATGTAGGGCTTGTTAAGCTCGTCACCTATGACGACTTGCCATGATGCATCCAGTTGTCCAGTATGTTCTGTGACCATAATGACTTTAGCGCTTGTTGATGATGATATTTTCATTATAAGGGCCAGTATCGTTTGCGTGTTAAAATGGCTTTGAAGCTGGCTAGACAGTCGCCGTCGCCTTTGGCGAGGGAGGAAAGTCCGGGCTACGCAGAGCGGGATGACGGCTAACGGCCGTTCGCTGAAAGCTAGCAATAGTATAAGGCGCGGAATAGGGCCACAGAGACGAGCGTATTAAGTTACGGTGAAACGCGGTAACCTCCATCCGTAGCAAGACCAAATAGGCTGACAATGGCGTGGCTCGCGCTGTCAGCGGGTAGGTTGCTTGAGCGTGTGAGTAATTGCACGCCTAGATGAATGACTGTCACTCGCCGCAAGGTGAGAACAGAACCCGGCTTATAGGCCAGCTTCACTTTTCTTGTTTTTCTTTCTACTTTTGATGTGTTCTCTCTCAAACCCCCACCTCTTTAATTATTTTCAAATCCATTCATTTTTTCGATTTTTTGGCGCAATCCTTTTGTGGGCTTGGGTTTGTTAAATAATCTTAAATATGGCGTACTTGCCCACTCTTTACAACTCACATTCATTTAATTAGCTATGTACTTAATTTAAAAGAAATTTTAAAATATACGGAAAATGCGCTAAGTCATTGTCCTGTAAAGGAAAAGTTGTTAAAAAGGCTTGCGAAAGCTTTTTTTTTTATTTATAGTGTGCACTAGTGGGTGAAAGTGGTGTTTTGTGGGAATTTTGCTGACCAATTTGGTTGCGCTCATCTCCCGATGCGGTCGGCAATTTTTATATTTGCGTGATAGCAGATAAAAAAAACAAAAAAGGATTTAAAGGGATTTTATGTTTCGCGGCGCTTCATCATTAAGTTTAGATGTGAAAGGCAGGCTGGCTGTGCCAGCTAAGCATCGTGACGCCCTTTTTTCTGAAAGTGCGGGTCAATTGGTGTTGACTGCACATCCTCACCGTTGCTTGTTGTTGTACCCTCAGGTGGCTTGGGAGCCTATTCAAGCCAAAATGATGTCCTTGTCTTCGTTCGATAAGCGCTCAAGCGCTTTGCAGCGCTTGTTGGTGGGTTATGCCGAAGATATGCAAATGGACGCGGCTGGTCGCTTACTAATCTCGCCAGCGCTTCGCGAATTTGCAGGTTTGGATAAACATGCGATGCTAGTTGGTCAAGGTAGCCATTTCGAAATATGGAATCTCGATGCTTGGCGTGCACAATTAGATATTGTGATGGCAAGTGAGGACTTGGCATTACCCGTTGAATTAGAGGGCTTTTCACTGTGAGCGCGAGCTCACCCTTACCCCAATCTGAACAAACGGTAGGAGAGGTGTCACCACACATTACGGTGATGCTTGAAGAGGCGGTTGAAGGTTTGGCGATTAAGCCGTCTGGCATTTACGTCGATGGTACGTTTGGTCGTGGTGGTCATAGCCGCAAGATTTTGGAAAAATTAGGAAGTAAAGGTCGTTTAATTGCGCTAGATCGTGATTTGGCGGCTGTAAGTTCAGCGGCATCTATTCAAGATGCCCGTTTTCAAATTGTGCATCGTCATTTTGCTGCCTTAGAAGAAGTACTGGCTGAGCTAGACATTTCGGCTGTGGATGGCATTTTGCTGGACTTGGGCATTTCATCACCACAAATCGACATTAGCGAGCGCGGATTTAGTTTTAGATTTGATGGCCCACTAGATATGCGTATGGATCAAAGTAGCGGGCAAACCGCTGCTGAGTTTGTCGCGGTAGCGACTGAACAAAAATTGGCGGAGGTTATAAAAGCTTATGGTGAAGAACGGTTTGCTAAACAGATTGCAAGGGCGATTATTGCGGCACGCACAGGGGGAAATGCCATCACCACTACTAAACAACTTGCCAATATCGTGGCGAGTACCGTCCCAAAAATCGAGCCTGGTCAAGATCCGGCGACGCGCACTTTTCAAGCTCTCAGGATTTTCCTCAATCAAGAGCTTGAGGAATTATCGCTAGTCTTGCCGCAGTGCTTGCGCTTGCTTTCGACAGAGGGTCGATTGTCAGTTATCAGTTTTCATTCGTTAGAAGACCGCATCGTGAAGCAGTTTGTAAAAGGAGAGCAAGACAGAGATGACTTGCCATCGAATTTTCCTGTGCTGGCAAAAGATTTACCGCAGCCAAGAATGATGTCGATAGGCAAAGCGCAAAAGCCAAGTGGGCAAGAAGTGAAGAAAAATCCTCGTTCACGAAGTGCTGTGTTGCGTGTGGCTGAGCGGACAAATGTGAGGTTATAAATGACACGTTTAAATCTCATTTTATTTGTCGTGTTGATTATTAGTGCATTGGGTCTTGTGACCTCGCAACATAAATCCCGCAAATTATATGTTGAGTTACAGCAACAGCAAGAAGCGGCAAAACTTTCTCAAACGGAATGGACGCAATTGCAGTTAGAGCAGAGTACATGGGCGATGCATAGTCGATTAGAGCAAGTGGCAACAAACTTGTTGCATATGTATGTGCCAGATACAAAACATATACAAATCGTTACGCCTGATGATGTGCAAGCGCCACTAGCAAAAACAGATACAACAAAATAAAAGAGGAATTTATAGAAAATGGCCGTTGTTCAGCAAACAATCAAATTACCGCAGTGGCGTCGTCGCCTACTGTTGGTATTGGTTTTGCTGTGCTTTGGCGTGTTAATAGGTCGTGCTGTATTGCTGCAAGGGGTGCGCCACTCATTCTATCAAAAAGAGGGTGACGCAAGGACGACCCGTGAGATGAAACTTTATGCACACCGCGGCAGGATTGTTGACCGAAACGGTGAGCCGCTTGCAATTAGCTCACCAGTTGAATCTATTTTGGCCAACCCAGCTGATGCGCAAGTAAATAAAGTACAAGTGGCGCAATTAGCCAAGCTCTTGGAAATGAAAGAGTCTGAAATATCCACCAAGTTAGCTAAACAAAATCGTGACTTTGTTTATTTGAAACGTCGTATTTCACCAGAATTAGCAAATCACATCATGGCGCTTCATATTCCTGGCGTTAACATGCAGCGTGAATACAAGCGTTTTTATCCTGCAGGAGAAGTTGCAGCCCATTTGGTTGGTTACACAGGGTCTGACGAAAAAGGTCTAGAGGGTTTTGAGTTGCAATATCAGAACTGGCTATCAGGAAAGTCAGGGAGTCGCCATGTGATTAAGGATAGACAAGGACATATTGTTGATGACTTAGAAGCTGTGAAATTACCGCAAGATGGGCTGGATTTAGTCGTTTCTATTGACCGTAAAGTGCAATATTTAGCTTACCGTGAATTGGCGAAAGCGGTTGAAGAGAATAATGCAAAAGCAGGCGCGGCAGTGGTGCTAAATGCTAAAACAGGTGAGATTTTAGCGATGGCAAATTATCCAGCTTACAACCCGAACAACCCTAGTAAAGATGTTACTAAATCACGCAATCGCGCGATTGTTGACCAATTTGAGCCCGGCTCAACGATGAAGCCGATGACGATTTCGGCTGCATTAGAAACTGGGAAATATACGCCAGAAACTAAAATTGAAACTGCGGGTGGTACATATAAAATTGGACCAGCGACGGTGCATGATTCTCACCCTAATGGCTTGTTGACGGTCGCGCAGGTGATTCAAAAATCATCCAATGCTGGTTCAGCAAAAATCGCTCTTTCTCTAGAGCCTAAATACATGTGGGGTGTTTTCAACCAACTAGGTTTCGGCACGATTACCCATGTGAACTTCCCAGGGGAAGCAGCAGGCAAGCTGAGAAATTACAAAACATGGCGTCCAATTGAGCAAGCGACTATTTCATTCGGTAACGGTATTAGCGTGACGCTTTTACAACTTGCTCGTGCTTACACTGTGTTTGCGAATGACGGTGAGTTACGTCCTGTGACCTTACTTAAGTCTAAAGATATTGCAGTTGGTCAGCAGGTGTTTTCAAAAGCGACTGCTTTAAGTGTACGTGACATGCTGGAGACTGTCGTTCAAGCAGGTGGTACAGCGCCCAAAGCGCAAGTGATGGGTTATCGCGTGGCAGGCAAAACAGGCACGGCTCACAAGCCAGGGATTGGTGGGTATCAAGATAAATACATTGCATCATTTGTCGGGATGGCGCCAGCGAGCAATCCTAAGCTGATTGTGGCGGTCATGATTGATGAGCCGAGCAATGGCCAATATTACGGCGGCATCGTGGCTGCGCCAGTATTTAGCGCTGTGATGGGAGCAACACTCCGCATGATGGGCGTGCCGCAAGATGCACCAAATAATAATGTGATTTTACCGCCAGCAGATTTGCCTGAAGTGAAGGAGGCCACATGATGCGCGCCAATCTCACTTTGTTGAAAACGCAAGCCAATATTCGGCATATAACGGCAGATAGTCGCAAAGTGCAATTAGGTAGCTTATTTGTGGCCTACAAAGGCGATGCGACTGATGGTCGAGCTTACATTCCGCAAGCGATTGCAAATGGCGCGTCCGCAGTAATGTGGGAGCAAGAGGGTTTTGCATGGAATGTTGATTGGCAAGTGCCTAATCAGTCAGTGGCAGGATTAAAACAAGAAGTTGGTGTAGTCGCGAGTGAGTTTTATAGCAAACCATCTGAGCAGCTTTGGATGGTGGGCGTAACAGGCACCAATGGTAAAACAACTTGTAGCCATTGGTTGGCACAAGCCTTTACAGCACTGGGTCGTCAGACCGCGGTGGTCGGTACCTTAGGTAATGGCCTGTTGAGAAGCCTCTCCAAAACCAGCAACACCACGCCAGATGCCATTGTTCTGCATAGTTTGCTGGCTGATTATTTGGCACAAAAAGCCCAAGTGCTTGCGATGGAGGTTTCATCACATGGCTTGGATCAAGGTCGCGTTAACGGTGTGGCTTTTGATGTGGCTGTGTTTACTAATTTAACCCGTGACCATTTGGATTATCACGGCGATATGCAAGCCTATGGCAATGCCAAGAAAAAGCTTTTCACTTGGGATGGATTGAAAACCGCAGTAATCAATCGCGATGATACTTTTGGTGCAAAACTTGCCGCTGAATTGTCTGCGCAAGGCAAGTTCATTATGACTTATGGATTGAATAAAGATTTTGTTGGAAACAATGATATTGCAGTAAGTGGCATGCAATTAACCGATGCTGGCATGCACTTAGATGTGGTAACACCAAGAGGTGCAGCGGCTATAAGCGCGAATGTGATTGGCCAATTTAACGCTTATAACTTGCTGGCAGTATTGGCAACCTTGTTGGCGTCTGATGTTGCATTAGTTGATGCGGTTAAAGCACTTTCTACAATTAAGCCTGTGACTGGTCGTATGCAGCAATGCGGTGGTGGAAATCAACCTTTGATCGTGGTGGATTATGCGCATACCCCTGATGCTTTAGAGCAAGTGTTGAAATCACTGAGTGCGCAATTAAAACATAATGCCGAACTGATTTGTGTGTTTGGTTGTGGTGGGGATAGAGATCAAGGTAAGCGACCGCTGATGGGGAAAATCGCTTCAAGCTTGGCAAATCGTGTGATTGTGACTTCAGATAATCCGCGTAGCGAGCTGCCTGCAAGCATTATTCAAGCAGTGATGGCGGGCGCTGGTAAGCAAGCGATCAGTGTTGAGAACCGTGCGGATGCAATTAAACAAGCGATCAAAACAGCTAAAAAAGATGATGTAGTGGTAATTGCAGGTAAAGGTCACGAAGACTACCAAGAGGTTGCTGGTGTGAAATATCCATTTAGTGATATGCAAGTGGCGCAAGAAGCATTGCAGGAGATGGCAGCTTGATGCGCTTATCGGAAGCTGCTTTTGCAACACGTGGCCAAGTAGTGGGCGCTGACGTTGAATTTTGCTGTGTAGGCACTGATAGCCGTGCGATTAAAAAAGGTCAGCTATTTGTGGCGCTTAAAGGTGAAAACTTTGATGGGCACGAATATACCGCGCAAAGTTTAGAACAAGGCGCATTTGCTGTTCTCGTTTCTGATCCTTCAAATAGCGGCCCAGCAGTGGTTGTAAAAAATACGCGCTTGGCGCTAGGTGAATTGGCGTCACATTGGCGTGCCAAGTTTGATATGCCTGTGGTCGCTATTACAGGTAGCAACGGCAAAACTACAGTTAAAGAAATGTTAGCCGCTATTTTAAAAGTGGCGGCGGGCGATGATGAAAGTGTTTTGGCCACCCAAGGCAATTTGAACAATGACATTGGCCTACCAATGACCATGTTGAGTTTAGGCAAACAACATTGTTACGCAGTCCTTGAAATGGGCATGAGTCACAGAGGTGAATTGTCTTATTTGACTAGTTTAGCAAAACCCAATGTTGCTTTAGTCAACAACGCAGGTACAGCACACATCGGTGAGCTCGGCAGTTTAGAAGCGATTGCAAATGCCAAGGGTGAGATTTTTGGAGGCTTAACTGATGGCGGTACAGCCATTATTAATGCAGATGACTTATTTGCTGATTTGTGGAAAAACTTAGCAAGCAAACATCAGCAAATAACGTTTGGTTTGAAAGAAAAAGCAGATGTAACAGCGAAATATGAATTACATGCAGAAAGCAGCGAGGTGGAATTGATTGCACCAAATGGCACAGTGAAATTTTCGCTACCAGCGCCTGGGTTGCATAACGTAAGCAATGCCTTGGCGGCGTCTACCGCAGCCTTGGCTTTGAATGTGTCATTAGAAAGCATTGCAATAGGATTAAGCAACTTTGCAGGTGTTCAAGGTCGACTGCAAGCCAAACAAGGTTTTGCAGGTGCAAAAGTGATTGATGACACTTACAACGCAAATCCAACGTCCATGAAGGCTGCAATTGATGTGCTTAAAGCGAGTGCTGGACAGCGCGTTTTTGTGATGGGGGATATGGCGGAGTTAGGAGCCGGCGCGGCAAGTATGCATACGGAAATTGGTGCGTATGCAAAAGCAGCGGGCATGGAAAAGTTTCTTGGATTAGGTGAGTTAACTAAAAATGCTGTGGCTACATTTGGGGAAAAAGCAGCACATTTTGAAACGGTAGAAGCTTTGGCTGAAAGCCTTAAGCAAATAATGAATGATGAAACAACGGTGTTGGTAAAAGGCTCACGCTCAATGCGCATGGAGCGTGTGGTTGATTCAATTCAGTTAGCACAAACAAATACTGGGGGAAATCACTAATGTTGCTAGAACTTGCTCGCTGGTTAGCGCTCGACATTCACGGCTTTAATGTATTTAACTACATCACACTTCGTGCCGTGTTAGCAACGATGACTGCTTTGGCGATTTCATTCGCCGTGGGCCCTGTGCTTATTAGAAAATTGACTGAATATAAAGTGGGGCAATCAGTGCGGGATGACGGGCCACAAACGCACCTGGTGAAAGCAGGCACGCCAACCATGGGCGGGGCCTTGATTTTAGTGGCGATTGCAACTTCAACATTGCTTTGGGCCGATTTGAGCAATCGTTATGTTTGGGTGGTGTTATTAACCACCTTAGGTTTTGGCATTATTGGTTTTGTCGATGATTGGCGCAAAGTGGTGTATCGCAACCCTAAAGGTCTTTCAGCAAAAGCGAAATACTTTTGGCAGTCAGCCATTGGTTTTGGGGTGGCTGTTTATTTAGTACAAACGGCAGTTCAGCCGGCAGAGACCACATTGTATGTGCCATTTTTCAAACAATTGGTTTTTCCAATGAGTGCAACGGCTTTTGTGTTACTCACTTATTTAGTGTTGGTTGGAAGCAGCAACGCTGTGAACCTAACAGACGGTTTAGATGGTTTGGCGATTATGCCAACGCTCATGATTTCAGCTGCTTTGGCAATTTTTGCCTACGTAACCGGGCACTTATTTTTCTCTAAATACTTAGGCATTCCTTACGTCCCAGGTGCTGGGGAGTTGACAGTATTTTGTGCCGCTATGTCTGGTGCGGGCTTGGGATTTTTATGGTTTAACGCATACCCAGCTGAAGTGTTTATGGGTGATGTCGGTGCTCTCGCTTTGGGTGCGGCGCTTGGTGCGGTGGCTGTGATTGTTCGGCAAGAAATTATTTTGTTTGTGATGGGCGGCGTGTTTGTGGTTGAGACCTTATCTGTTGCCATCCAAGTCAGTTATTTCCGATACACCAAAAAGCAATTCGGTGAAGGCAGGCGGATCTTTTTGATGGCGCCTTTACATCACCACTATGAACAAAAAGGCTGGAAAGAAACGCAAGTGGTGGTGCGATTTTGGATTATTACCATGATGTTGGTTTTAGTTGGATTGGCAAGTTTAAAAATACGATGAAACTCGAATTACACGACAAAAAAGTGTTGGTGCTAGGCCTCGGTGATACGGGGCTTTCGGCATTACGTTGGCTTCATCGTCAAGGCGCTCATTTGTCTGTGGCTGATACTCGTGAAACTCCACCTGGTGTTGCTATGCTTAAAGCAGAATTGCCAAGCGTGAAATTGCATACAGGACCATTTGCCGAAGCAGTGTTTAACGATACAGAAATGATCGTCATTAGCCCAGGCGTGGCGATGGCAGAGCCTAAGGTTCAAGCCGCAATTAAGCGCGGCGTGCCTGTAGTGGGTGACGTTGAATTGTTTGCACAATATAAACCTGCTAGCGCAAAAGTGATCGCCATTACAGGTGCGAATGGCAAAAGTACGGTGACCACTTTAGTGGGCGAGATGTGCAAAGCTGCAGGGTTAAAAACGGTAGTAGCGGGCAATATTGGCTTGCCAGTGCTTGAAACTTTAAATGGCGATGTGCCCGATGTTTATGTATTGGAACTTTCCAGTTTTCAGCTTGAAACAACTAGCAGCTTAAATGCGGATGCTGCGACTGTACTCAATATTAGCGAAGATCACATGGATCGTTATGACGGACTTGATGATTACGCTCAAGCGAAAGCGCGTGTGTTTTTCGGTAAGGGCGTGCAAGTGCTTAACCG
>CAMCTR010000016.1 GCA_945878605.1 Candidatus Methylopumilus universalis
GCATCCTTGACAAGGTTCCGATCCCTGCGCAGACAATAAAAAAGACAGCCTAGGCTGTCTTTTTTTAAACAACAATTCTTTAAAAGAATTATTTGTTCATTACGTACATTGTTACTTCAAAGCCGAAACGCATTTCTGTAGCTGCTGGTTTTGTCCACATGACGGAGCTCCTTAACAAATGACTTACGTTAATAGTTATTTTAGGCAGTTTACAGGGGCTTGTCGTGGCGCGAGTCATGAAGCTTGCCTAGTGATTCTCATTAATCGCAATAGCTTATGTATTAAGAAAATTAGAAGCCGAGTTTAATTTTAATGCGGCGTAAAACCTGCGTGAGTGCGTTGCCATCAAGTTTGTAATGCTTGTGTAGTGGCTTTTTTACTTCCCAGCTGACTTTGAGACCTGCAGGAAATGTCACTAAATCACCTTTGCCAAACTTCACAGGCTTTCCACCCTCTGGAGTGATCACACATTCGCCTTCTAAGATGTAGGCAATTTCTTGTTCTGGAAATACCCAAGGAAATACTGATACTTCTTTTTCCCAAGTCGGCCATTTTTCGACGTTAAGGCTGTCAAGGGTGCTTTGTGCTGGTTTGTTCTCTACGATGATGATTTGCATATATGCCTTTGTAAATAGGGTTGCTGTCATGACGAAAAGCGCTATTTTAAATGATAAGCTTAAGCGCAAGTTTGTGGATATTTTTAATGTTGTCATTGAGGCAAAATAAGGATTAAACTTTGCAAACAAAGAAGTTAGATAACGGTTTAATTGGAGGTCAGGTATGGATAATAAATACGCACTTGGCAGTACAAAAGTTGCCAAAGAGCATCATGAGGCGGCGCAGAAATCTGCCGTACAATCACGGGTTTGTAAGTTTTGCGAAGGCGCTAACTTGGTGCTATGTCCAACGATGCATGATCATAAATGTTCGGACTGTGGTGAGTGGCAGCAGGATATAGAAAAAAGCTATGCGACTGGACGAAGTAGCGAATACTAAACAAGACTATTCTTCGTGACCGTCTGTTTCTAAATGTTTTAAATTAAGTCCCCGCAGCTTAGGCGCAAGTGCCGCGGTAGTTGCGACCACGCCAAGCGTCATTAAGCCGCCAAACATCACCGATGGAATTAAACCCATTACTCTGGCCATAAGACCAGATTCAAAAGCGCCCAATTCGTTTGAAGAGCCAATAAATAAACCATTGATAGAGGCCACTCTGCCACGCATGTGGTCTGGTGTGGCAAGTTGCATGATAGTTGAGCGGAGCACCACTGAAACGCCATCAAACGCGCCTGATAATATCAACAGCACTGCGGCAAACCAGAAGTAGGGTGTGAGCGCAAAAGCAATGATGCAAACGCCGAAGCCTGCGACTGAAAACAATAGCCATTTTCCAGCATTTTCATAAATCGGATGCTTTGCAAGATAAGCGCCAGTGATAATTGCGCCTATGGCTGGTGAGGCTCGCAAAATGCCAAGTCCTTCTGGGCCGTAGTGGTACACGTCATGAATAAAGACCGGCAACATTGCCACCGCCCCACCAAACAGCACCGCAAACATGTCCAGAGCTTGACCGCTCAAAATTACTTGGTGGTTATATACAAAACGAACGCCTTCGGCGATGCCGGAAAAAATCGCTTTTTCTGCGACTACTTTTGGTGTGCGTACTTTAAGTGTGAGGAGAGAAATGCCTGAAACACATGCCAAGCCAGCTGAGACTAAATAAGCCACTTGAAGGCTTGTCCAACCAACCAAAATTCCGCCGATCGCAGGACCAGTAATTAAACCAAATTGAAATGCGGCACTTCCGATGCTGGCCCCTTTTGCATATTCTTGGCGCGGCATGATGGAGGCGAAAATTGCGCTATAAGTGGGAGCAATAAAAGCGCGTGCTAAACCAACCAAAACAATTGCACCGTAAATCCATAGCGTAGGGTCGCCTGATAAATTGCCATCTGTAATTGCATAAATTAATAAGGCTGAAAGCATAAGCGTGAATGAAGAACTCACACCAAAGTTGCGCCTCGAGTAATGGTCTACCGCATAGCCTGCAAATAAGGCTGTGCAAAAATAAGGTATGATTTCCGCCAGGCCAATCAAGCCTAGCGAAAGAGGATCGTGCGTGATTTGGTATAAATGCCAGCCCACGACGACCGCCATGATTTGGTAGGACAGCACCATTAATATGCGATAACTGAGTAGCTTGAAAAAACTCAAATTGCGTAGCGGGTTAGCACTTTGATGTGCTGTTTGTTGAGTGTTTTTAACCATTCACTTACTGCTGATGTTTTTTGAAAGTGACCACTAACACGTCACGATAAGCTGGCTGTGTAGGGTCTATTGGCACGATGGGTGTAACGCCGTGCATACAGCGGCGGTCGTTGACAATCGCAACATCCAAAGGCTCTGTGAGCGTAAAGCTATCCAAATTTTTGTGTTCTAAATCGTGCATAGTGGTGGTGCCGCTTGAAATATTTTGGCGTTTTACCATCATCACCAATACAAATTCTACCCCATCTCGATGCACACCTTCTGGCGTTGGCTTGCACAAAGATTTGTCGTTTGCCTCAATTCGAAATTGATGACACTCAATGTGCCAAGGTGTGTTGGGCATCAGCGCACTAAATACTGTTTGGCAAAATTTCAGCACAGATTGCATGCTGTGGCTGTGAATGGTGCTCGCTTTTATCGCCTCAAAGTCGCGGGCAACGCCACCATTTAAGGTGTTGTAATCCAAGCTTTGGTAATGCGGTTGATGAGGCTCTAAAACGATTTCGCTGGTGCTAGATTGTGCTTTTAATACCGCATAACGGCGGCGGCGATAACGTCCGCCATCCGCCATGTGTTCGTCTAGTGGCATTTCATTCCAGCTATCTGCAAACTGATGCAAATCGCTCAATGCCTCTGCAGACTGCGCTAAAAGCCAAGCTTGCATTGCTGCGCTAGGACAAAAGCTAAAGCCTGTTTTTGCAACTCTGGTGAGTAAATCTTCACGCAGTTTGAGCAATGGTTGTGTGGATACCAAAGTGATATTTTTCCGAAAAAGAGTTTGCGCCTTGCAATTAAGCGCAATTATTAAAGCAAGTCCAACATGATAGCGAATAGACTGGGATATATAAAATAATTTCAACATTATTTATGGCCCAACAAAATATAATGTCAATTAGAAGAAAAAAATGGAGATAGTGCGAATGAGCCAACAATTTAAGTTAATGCGTGAAAAGCGCTTTCTGCCATTTTTCTGCACTCAATTTTTGGGCGCACTAAATGACAATGTTTTTAAAACCGCCTTAATTACCATGGCGGTATTCCACACGGCCGATTTAACCACGATGAACGGTGCGGCGCTTGCAACCTTATTGCCAGGCATTTTTATCCTGCCTTTCTTTTTGTTTTCTGCCACGGCTGGGCAAATCGCCGATAAGTTTGAAAAGTCCCGGCTCATTCGTTTTGTCAAAATCTTCGAAGTGCTGTTGATGCTATTTGCGGCGCTGGGATTTGTTCTACATATTTTTTGGTTATTGGTGTTAGCGCTCTTTATGATGGGTATGCATTCAGCTTTGTTTGGGCCTGTGAAATACGCTTATCTACCGCAACATCTAACCAAATCGGAATTGGTTGGCGGTAACGGCATGGTGGAAATGGGTACCTTTGTTGCGATTTTGTTTGGGCAAATCATCGGTGCGGGTTTGGGGGTGCATCAAGGTGGTGAGCTGGTAACTGCCTTGAGCATCGTTGGCCTTGCGCTCTTGGGCTATTTCGCCAGCAAGCAAATCCCAAGCTCGCCTGCAGCTGAACCTAGCCTTAAAATCAATTGGAACCCAATCACAGAAACGGGACGTAATATCGCTTTTGTTTGGAAAAGCCAGGCTGTTTGGTTGGCGATTATTGGCATCTCTTGGTTTTGGTTTTATGGTGCAACCTTGCTTGCGCAATTCCCTGTCTTTGCCAAAGAGGTTTTACATGGCGATGAAAGCGTTTTTATTCTTTTACTGGCAGTATTTTCAGTCGGCGTGGGGGTTGGCTCACTGCTTTGCGAAAAGTTATCCAAAGGCATCGTAGAAATTGGCTTGGTGCCGCTTGGCGCTCTTGGCATGATGGCGTTTGGTGTGGATTTATATTTAGTGAGCGCTGGTGGTATTGCCAATTGGCGTTTGCTGGCTGATATTGCTTTGATTGGTTTATTTGGCGGGGTTTATATCGTGCCGCTTTATACGCTAATTCAGTCTCGCGCCCTAAAAACGCATCAATCACGCGTGATTGCCGCGAACAATATTTTGAATGCTTTGTTTATGGGGGTATCCGCGGTGTTTGCGATGCTGATATTCAAACTTGGCTTCAATATTCCGCAGTTATTCTTAATCACTGCGCTGATGAATGCGCTGGTGATTATTTACCTGTGTTTACGTCAGCCTGAATATTTTAGCCGCATGAAAAGCTGGCGGCTATA
This sequence comes from Candidatus Methylopumilus universalis, assembly GCA_945878605.1. Taxonomy (GTDB): domain Bacteria; phylum Pseudomonadota; class Gammaproteobacteria; order Burkholderiales; family Methylophilaceae; genus Methylopumilus_A; species Methylopumilus_A universalis_B. The sequence continues at coordinate 4,448 of CAMCTR010000016.1, forward strand.
GCGTACAGAAAGATGCTAGTTATCTTCACCCAAAGTTGCCAACATATCGGCTTGGTGTTCTGCCGCAAGCGCACCAATTAGCTCATCCATATCACCCTCGGTAATTGCGTCAATCTTATAAAGCGTCAGGTTGATACGATGGTCAGTAATACGGCCTTGCGGGTAATTATAGGTGCGGATGCGCTCTGAACGGTCGCCAGAACCAATCAAGCTTTTACGCTCGCTGGCAATTTTTGATTGTTGTGCACGGACTTCAGCGTCTTTAATTCGCGCGACCAACACGCTCATCGCTTGCGCTTTGTTTTTGTGTTGGCTACGGTCATCTTGACATTCGACTACAATGCCTGTTGGCATGTGGGTAATACGCACAGCAGAGTCCGTCTTGTTAATGTGCTGGCCACCCGCGCCACTGGCACGGTAGGTATCAATACGAATTTCCGCAGGATTAATCACCACATCGCTCACTTCATCTGCTTCTGGTAATACCGCCACAGTACAAGCTGAAGTATGGATGCGGCCTTGCGTTTCAGTATCAGGCACACGCTGCACGCGGTGGCCGCCCGACTCAAATTTGAGTTTTGAATAAGCGCCGTGGCCTTCAATCTTGGCAATAATTTCTTTGTAGCCGCCGACTTCTGAATCGCTTGCTGAAACGATATCCACTTTCCAGCGCTGGCGTTCCGCATAGCGAGAATACATGCGGAATAAATCGCCTGCAAATAGCGCTGACTCGTCACCACCCGTGCCTGCACGGATTTCTAAGAAGATATTGCGTTCATCGTTAGGGTCTTTTGGCAGTAAGAGTTTTTGTAGTTCATTTTCAACGGCTTCTAAAGTGGCTTTGCCATTTTCAATTTCCTCTTGTGCAAACTCTTTCATCTCTGGGTCGATGAGCATTTTTTGTGCTTCGACAATGTCGGCTTCACCTTGCTCAAAGGTTCGGAATTGCTCAACAATCGGGGTAATTTCAGCATGCTCTTGTGTGAGCTTGCGGTAGTTGTCCATGTTGGTTGTCGCGCCTTCACTGCTGAGTAGGCGGTTGAGTTCATCTAAACGCTCGCTTAATGTCGCGAGCTTTTTCATCATGGATGGTTTCATTGCTGTTTCTTTGTCTAAAAATTAAGTTTTTATTTGGTAAAGTTGACGCAAAAGTATTTCTAACTGTTCGTGATCATGGCCTGTGCTATGGTTAAGGGCGTGGCTGGGCGCATGTAAAAATTTATTGGTCAGCGCATTGCTTAAAGCTTCGATCACAGCGGCAGGATCTTCGCCTTTTGCTAATAACCTTTGTGCTTTTTCAAGTTCGCTGACACGCAATTCTTCCGCTTGGTCACGCAGGGCGCGGATGGTTGGCACCGCGTCGCGGTTTTTGAGCCAATGCATAAAATGCTCAACACGTTCAGTAATGATGGTTTCAGCTTCAAGCGCGGCCTCTTGCCGGTTGCCTAGGCCTTCTTGAACTACTAGGGCTAGGTCATCCACAGTGTATAAATACACGTCATCGAGTTGTGCTACTTCAGGCTCAATATCGCGCGGCACGGCCAAATCCACCATAAAAATCGGGCGGCGTTTACGGGCCTTAATTGCGCGTTCCACCATACCAAGGCCAACAATCGGCAGTTGGCTTGCGGTGCTGGTAATGACGATATCAAATGCGTGTAACCGCTCTGGTAATTCTGATAATAAAATCGCTTGGCCGTTAAATAACGCTGCCAGCTCTTCACCGCGGTCTAGTGTGCGGTTGGCAACGGTCATGCTGGCGGGTTTTTGTGCGGTAATGTGTTCAGCGCAAAGCGTAATCATTTCGCCAGCACCAATAAATAAGACGTGTTTGTCTTGCAAGTTGCCAAACAGGCGCTGCGCCAAACGCACAGATGCAGCTGCCATTGAAAGCGAACTCGCGCCGATGTCGGTTGTGGTGCGCACTTCTTTAGCCACGGCAAAAGTGCGCTGAAAAAGTTTATGCAGCAAAGTGCCAACGGTGCCTGCAGTTTCAGCAATCTTCACCGCTTGTTTCATTTGTCCCAGGATTTGTGGCTCACCAAGCACCATAGAATCTAAACCAGACGCGACACGGAATGCATGTTTTACGGCTTCGTCGCTAGGTAAGGTATAGATATAAGGCTGAATATTGTTGCGGTCTAGCTTGTGGTATTTAGCAAGCCAAGCCAACGCTTGTTCTGGATGGGCAGTGTTACAGTAAAGCTCAGTGCGATTGCAGGTTGATAAAATTGCTGCCTCACGCACCCCGTGCGCCGTCAAATCGCGAAGCGCATGGGCGAGTGTTTCATTTTGAAACGCCACGTTTTCGCGGATAGAGATTGGGGCTGTGGTGTGGTTTACACCAACTGTGAATAATTGCATTTTGCAATTTTCCAGCATCCGGACTTCTTAAGCAAGAAACATAAACAATAAAATAGCGCATTAGTATGTTAATTCAGGCCTAAATGCGGTTAAAATAAACTTTTTTTACTGCATATAGATTCTATACATTATGGCTAAACAATTCAGAATTGCTCCAAGTATCCTTTCAGCGAACTTCGCTAAACTAGGTCAAGAAATCACTGATGTGATTACATCAGGGACTGACCTTGTTCATTTTGACGTGATGGACAACCATTACGTGCCAAACTTAACGATTGGCCCATTGGTGTGTGAATCTATCCGTGAAATTTCTAAAAATGCAGGCGCCTTGATTGACGTGCATTTGATGGTTAAGCCAGTGGACCGCATTATTCCTGACTTTGCTAAAGCAGGCGCTAACATCATTACTTTCCACCCAGAAGCTTCTGATCACATCGACCGTAGCCTCGCGATGGTTCGCGAGTTGGGCTGTAAATCTGGCTTGGTGTTTAACCCAGCAACGCCGCTTCACTACCTAGACCACGTGATGGATAAAGTGGATATGGTGTTGTTGATGTCTGTGAACCCAGGTTTTGGCGGTCAAAAATTCATTCCAGAAACTTTGAATAAATTACGTTTAGCACGTGCAAAAATCGATGCTTACACAGCACAAACAGGTCGTGAGATTTGGTTGGAAGTCGATGGCGGCGTGAACGCGGCGAATATCGCTGAAATCGCACGCGCTGGTGCTGATACATTTGTGGCTGGTTCAGCGTTGTTTGGTGCAGGCAAAGATACTGACCCTAACCGTTACAACACCATTGTTTCTGAATTACGCGCGCAACTGGCGACACTTTAATTTAGAAACATTGCAATGAAAGCACCTCAAATTTCTTCAAAGCAAACAAGTTGGCGATGGTGGGTCTGATCCTGTCATCGCTTGCGACTTTTGTCGCACTTAATTTTAAGAAATTTGTTAGCTAGAAATAGCTGGTTAAAAATTTGAGGTCTTTATGTTACAAACTATCAATCAATCAGAATTTAATGCGCTAGCTGATCAAGGCTTCAATCGCATTCCCTTAGTTATTGAGACCTTCGTCGATCTCGATACGCCGCTCTCGCTTTACCTTAAGCTAGCTAACCAACCATTCTCATACTTGCTTGAATCTGTGCAAGGCGGTGAGCGTTTTGGTCGTTACTCTATTATTGGTTTGCCAGCACGCGCTCGCATCGTGGCTAATCGTCGTGATGTGCAAGTCTTGCAAGACAACAAAGTGGTTGAAACAGCAACCGATGTGAATCCGTTAGACTTCGTCCAAAACTACCAAGCACGCTTTAAAGTACCGCCTTATCAAGGCTTGCCACGTTTTACAGGCGGCCTGGCTGGTTATTTTGGCTACGATACCGTGCGCTATATCGAGCGCCGTTTGGCTGATAAGGTGAAGCCCGATGATGTGAATGTGCCCGATGTGCTTCTGATGGTGTCTGAAGAGCTGGCAGTAGTGGACAATTTATCAGGCAAGCTTTATTTCATTGTGTATGCCGACCCAGCAGAGCAAGATGCTTATGCGAAAGCTAAACATCGTTTAGCTGAATTAATTCAGCGTTTACGCAAATCCGTTTCCATTCCAGAGGCGCATGCACTGAAACAAGAACAAGCGCAGTCGGATTTTGGCGAGGCCAATTTCAAAGTGGCTGTTGAAAAAGCAAAACGCTATATTTTTGATGGGGACATTATGCAAGTGGTGTTGTCTCAGCGCATGTCACAACCATTTTATGCGCCGCCGCTTTCGCTATACCGTGCGCTTCGTAGCTTAAATCCATCACCGTATATGTTCTATTACGACATGGGTGACCATCATGTGGTGGGCGCTTCACCCGAGATTTTAGTGCGTCTTGAAGATGGCACGGTAACAGCCCGTCCAATTGCGGGTACGCGTCCGCGCGGTAAAACACGTGAACAAGATTTGGCCTTGGCAGATGAATTATTAGCTGACCCAAAAGAGCGCGCAGAACATGTGCAGCTCATGGATTTAGGTCGCAATGATGTGGGCCGTGTGGCGCAAACAGGCACGGTTAAAGTGACTGACAATATGATGATTGAGCGATACTCACACGTGATGCATATTGTGTCGAATGTTGAAGGCAAACTAAAGCCTGGCATGGATGCGATTGATGTGCTTAAAGCGACCTTCCCCGCAGGCACGGTCAGCGGCGCCCCTAAAGTGCGGGCCATGGAAATCATTGATGAATTAGAGCCAGTGAAGCGTGGTATTTATGCTGGCGCGGTCGGTTATTTGGGCTTTAATGGCGACATGGATGTGGCAATTGCGATTCGTACTGGCGTGATTAAAAACAATAAGCTTTATGTCCAAGCAGGTGCGGGCATCGTGGCAGACTCTGTACCTGAAAGCGAATGGATGGAAACGCAAAATAAAGCGCGCGCAGTGTTGCGTGCTGCTGAGTTAGTTAATTTAGGTCTGGATACAGGCCTGGAAGGTAAGGAGTAAACCATGCTACTAATGATTGATAATTACGACTCCTTTACCTACAACCTTGTGCAATATTTGGCTGAGCTAGGTCAAGACGTGCAGGTTTATCGTAACGATGAGATTGATTTGGCAAAAGTAAAGTTGCTAAACCCTGACCATATTGTGATTTCCCCTGGCCCATGTACACCAAATGAAGCAGGCATTTCTGTGCCGCTGATTCATGAATTTGCAGGCAAGATCCCATTGCTGGGCGTTTGCTTGGGACACCAAAGTATCGGCCAAGCATTCGGCGGTAAGATTGTGCATGCTAAACAATTGATGCACGGCAAAACATCGCTGATTCATCATAAAAATATTGGGGTGTTTAAAGATTTACCTAATCCATACACCGCAACGCGTTATCACTCATTAGTGATTGAGCGTGAAAGCATGCCTGATTGCTTAGAGATTACAGCTTGGACGGATGATGGCGAGATTATGGGTGTGCGCCATAAAACCTTAGCAGTTGAAGGCGTGCAATTCCATCCTGAGTCTATTTTGACTGAGCATGGACATGCGCTACTCAACAACTTTTTGAAAGCCTACTAATGGTTTTTAAAGACCTTCTCAGCCAATTGCTTGAGCGTCAAGATTTGACGCAAAGTGCGATGTTGGATTTAATGCGCCAAGTCATGGGTGGCGAACTCACGCCCGCGCAAATCTCTGCTTTCTTAATCGCGCTGCGTGCCAAAGGTGAAACGGTCGATGAAATCGCCGCTGCCGCGATGGTCATGCGTGAGCTTTCAATTAAAGTGGATATACAAGAGAATAGTCATTTGATTGACACCTGTGGCACGGGTGGCGATGGCATTCAAACCTTTAATGTTTCAACTGTGTGCGCTTTTGTGGCCGCTGCGGCTGGCGCAAAAGTCGCCAAACATGGCGGTCGTTCGGTTTCATCTACTTGCGGCAGTGCGGATGTATTAGAGGCTTTAGGGGTCAATGTTAACCAAACGCCAGCGCAAGTGGCTGCGTGTGTAAATGAAATCGGTATCGGTTTTATGTTTGCGCCTAACCATCATAGCGCCATGAAGTATGCAGCACCTGTGCGCCGTGAGCTTGGTGTTCGTACGCTATTTAACTTGCTTGGCCCAATGACCAATCCTGCAACTGCGCGTCGCCAATTGATGGGCGTGTTTGATAAAAGCCTGACTGTGAAGCTAGCAAAAGTGCTTCAGCAATTAGGCAGTGAGCATGTATTAGTGGTGCATGGCGCTGATGGGATTGATGAAATCTCATTCACGGGCGATACGTTCGTAGCAGAGCTTAAAAACGGTCAAGTGACCGAATATGTGCTTAATCCCAGCCAATTAGGTTTAGGATTGCACAACTTAAAAGACATTCAAATCCAAAATGCAGAAGAATCTAAAGCCATGATTTTAGAGGTGCTTAATGGCAAACCTAGCATTGAAAAATCACGCGCTGCGCGAGATATTGTGCTGATGAATGCAGGTGCCGCGATTTATGTGGCTGGCATTGTATCTAGTTTGCAAGCAGGCGTAACAAAAGCCGCTGAAGTCATTGATAACGGCGCTGCATTAGAAAAATTAAATCAGTTAATTGAGCGCTCTAACCAAGGCCAGCTTTAACAAAGCCGAACAGTTGGCCTAACCATAAAGGTTGTTATGTCAGACATTTTAAATAAAATTTTAGCCACTAAACGTGAAGAGGTTGCCGCAGCGAAAGTAATTAAGTCTTTAGATGATTTACGCGTGGAGGCTTACAACGAGGATGACCCAAGAGATTTCGTGGGTAATATTTTTAATAAAGTGGATGCAGATTTGCCAGCAGTGATTGCTGAAATCAAAAAAGCGAGTCCTTCAAAAGGTGTGATTCGTGAGAATTTCAATCCTGCTGAAATTGCTAAATCTTACGAAAAAGGCGGCGCAGCGTGTTTGTCTGTGCTCACCGATAAACAGTATTTTCAAGGATCCCCTGAATTCTTAAAACAAGCCCGTGCAGCTTGTAAATTGCCAGTCTTACGTAAAGACTTCATGATTGATCCGTACCAAGTGTATGAAGCCCGTGCAATGGGCGCGGATTGTATTTTGCTGATTGCTGCCGCGCTTGAGTTAGCACAAATGCGTGAGTTAGAAGAGTTGTCTCATGATTTAGGCATGGCGGTATTGGTAGAAGTGCATGATGCTGATGAGCTTGAATTGGCTTTGCAGTTGGAAACTCCGCTCATTGGCATTAATAACCGTAATTTGCGCACTTTTGATGTGACGTTAAATACCACATTGGACTTATTGAAAGAGTTGCCTGATGACCGTTTTGTAGTCACAGAATCTGGTATTTTCACCCCTGAAGATGTGGCTTTAATGCGTAGCAATCATGTGAATGCCTTCTTGGTAGGTGAAGCATTTATGCGTCAACCAGACCCGGGTGCTGAGCTTGCGCGTGTGTTTGCATCGCCAGTTTCAGGCTGTTCGGCCTAGGCTGTTAATTGAGTTCGGCTAGAGGATAAATCATGGCAAAAGATAACCAACAGTTTTTAGCGATTCGTCCACGCCGTATGCGTAAGGATGAATTTTCACGTCGATTGATGCGTGAAAGCGTGCTGACAACTAACGACCTGATTTATCCAGTATTTGTCCTCGAGGGTGAAAATCGCACTGAAGAAGTTGCTTCTATGCCTGGCGTGAAACGTCAGACCATCGATGTACTCCTTAAAACAGCCGCCGAGTGCGTTGCGCTTGGTATTCCAGCCATTGCTTTGTTTCCAGTGGTGCCACAAGAATTTAAAAGCTTAGATGCAAGCGAAGCGTTTAATCCAAATGGGTTGGTGCCGCGTACGATTAAAGCATTAAAAGCTGCTTTTCCTGATTTGGGTGTGATTACCGATGTGGCGTTAGATCCTTACACCACGCACGGCCAAGATGGATTGATAGATGACACTGGCTATGTGCTCAACGATGAAACAGTTGAAGTGCTCGTCAAACAAGCGCTTTGTCATGCTGCGGCTGGTGCGGATGTCATTGCCCCATCTGACATGATGGATGGTCGTATTGGCGCTATTCGTGACGCGCTTGAAGAACACGGTTTTATCTATACACGCATTCTGGCTTATTCAGCTAAATACGCGTCAGCTTTTTACGGCCCGTTCCGTGATGCAGTTGGTTCATCCGCCAATTTAGGCAAAGGCAATAAATACAATTATCAAATGGACCCAGCGAATTCAGATGAAGCAATTAGAGAAGTAGCTTTGGATATTGAAGAAGGTGCCGACATGGTGATGGTCAAGCCTGGGATGCCTTATTTGGATATTGTGCGACGTGTGAAAGATGAATTTGGTTTGCCAACTTATGCTTATCAAGTGAGTGGTGAATATGCCATGCTTAAAGCTGCTGCACAAAACGGTTGGCTAGATGAAAAAGCCTGTGTGTTAGAAGCCATGCTATGCTTTAAGCGCGCTGGCGCTGACGGAATTTTGACTTACTATGCGATGGACGTCGCGCGCTGGCTTAAGTAGCCAGGAGGGCTTTTAGCCCTTCCGCATCTAGTCTTTCTGCATTTCCCCCAGACACCACGCTTTTCGTAGAAAAGCGAATATCATCGAACTCAAATACACTGAGCTTGATAAACCCGTTAGGCCCTTCAAGGGTGAACATCGGCACTTTCAGGCGCTCGCTATTTTTTCCGCTGGTTTTTTTCTCACTAGATTTTCTATCTCGCACTCGATGAGACTTGTCGTTACTGTCATAAGGAATCTGCTGATTCAGCAAGAAAATTTCCACATCTTTCGCGCTGTCTGCAAATAAATGAATATGCGTTTCTGCGTATTGGCCAGCCGTGCCATCAAGCACGCTACCCGTTAGGTGCGGGTTAAATCGAGAGAATATTTGCATGGTAGCGAGCGCATCCTGACGAAGCGTTCGCAAAGCTTGCGCTTGATCGTCGCTATTAAAAAGCGCATGGAAAAGCTTAATTTCTTCTTCAATTTCGGCATTCGAAGGTAAGCAGTTCGCATCCACAACGCCAAGCTGGCGCCCGGCTTTTTTCTTAGCATAGCCGTAATCCGAAACCCCATCTTCGGCCATCATGCGAGCAGCCTGTTGCGCCACTAATTGGCGCAGTTGGAATTGACGACCGCCGTTTTCTTTTGCCATGATTGGGTCTTAATTAATAAAGGGCATTGGTGTCGGTCGCATCACTCGCAATTGCGCTTGCCCCAGCACCCCCTTTTTCTGGAGGGGGATATTCTTGATAGAAGTACTCATAGAACCCACTTTCATCTTCATTGGCCATGCTCCCTGTCTTAAGGTTGATACGAATAGAAGACACACCATCTGGTGAATTAAGATAGTTATCTGGTAAGCCCCTCAAAGCGCTACTCATGTATTTAATCCAAATGGGTAAGGCTGCTGAGCCCCCTGTTTCAGACCCCCCTAGCGATTGCGGTTTGTCGAAACCCATCCAAACCACCGCTACTTTTTTAGGATTAAAGCCCGCAAACCAAGCATCAATATGGTTATTGGTTGTGCCTGTTTTGCCAGCTAAATCGCTACGGCCTAATTGACGTGCTTTTGCCGCCGTACCAATTTGCGTCACATCATGCATCATGGAGGTCATCAAGAAAGCATTACGCTCGTCAATCATGCGTTCAGCATCGTTGCCAGCTTCTTCGAATTTTGTTTCTTCAATGATTTTGCCTTTGCTATCTTCAATGCGGGCAATTAAATATGGGTTAACGCGGTAGCCGCCATTGGCAAAGACGGCATAAGCTTGTGCCATTTGCCAAGGCGTGACCGAGCCGGCGCCAAGCGCCATGGTTAAGTAAGCAGGATGGTCTTTTTGAGCAAAACCAAAACGCGTGATGTAATCTTGCGCGTATTCAACCCCAATTGAATTCAGTACGCGAATCGATACCATATTCTTAGATTTGGTGAGCGCCGTTCTTAAGCGCATTGGACCTTCATATTTTCCATCAAAGTTGTGTGGTTCCCAGCTACTGCCGCTACCGGTGAAGCTGGCAGGGAATGAAATCGGCGCATCATCAACCACGCTGGCAGGAGTGAAGCCCTTCTCTAAAGCGGCAGAATAAATGAAGGGCTTAAAGCTTGAGCCTGGTTGGCGCCAAGCTTGCGTCACATGGTTAAATTTATTGCGGTTAAAGTCAAAGCCGCCTACTAGAGCGCGCACAGCGCCATTTTTAGGATCCAGTGAAACAAATGCAGACTCCACTTGCGGAAGCTGTGAGATTCGCCAAGTTTCACCATTTTTTGATGCGCGCACAATTGAACCGACTTTAATTTTAACTTTGTCGCTGACTTTTGGATCATGTAAAGCACGGCTCACAAGCGCTAAACCCTCCCCTTCAATTTGCACTTCCTCACCACTGCTCGTATGGATACGCACGGCTTTGTCAGTAATTTTGGTGACAACTGAAGGTGATAGACCGCCAAAGGTTTCGAGCGAATCTATCGCTCTTTCCATATTTTGATTGGCATTATCTCCAGCCATTTCACTCGGCGCAACATAGCCTTCAGGGCCTCGATATCCGTGGCGTAAGTCATACTCCATAATGCCCTGCGCAATGGCGGTATTTGCAGCCTCTTGGTCAGCTTTGATGATGGTAGTGTAAACCTTGAGGCCGCTACTATAAATTTGATCTTGATAACGCTCATACATGGTTTGGCGAACAATTTCACCCACATAGTCAGCCGCTAAATCTCGTGATTGTTGAGAGGCTTTGAATCGCAGCGGTTCTTTTAATGCCGCTTGATAGGTCGCCTCATCAATAAAGCCACCGCGATACATATCACGTAACACTTCATGCTGGCGCTTAATCGCGCGTTTGGGATGGGTAAATGGGTTATAGCTCGTTGGCGCTTTTGGAAGACCTGCTAATAAAGCAGTTTCTGCCAAATTAAGTTTATCTAAAGGCTTACCATAATAAACCTGTGATGCCGCTGCAAAACCATAAGCGCGTTGACCCAAATAAATTTGGTTAATATAAAGCTCTAAAATCTTATCTTTAGACAAACTGTGTTCAATTTTAATCGCCAGCATGGCTTCATTCAGTTTGCGTTTAAGACTGCGTTCGCTCGATAAAAAGAAGTTGCGCGCCACTTGCATGGTGATGGTGCTAGCCCCTTCTTTTGATCCACCTGTGACATTATTTAGTGTAGCGCGTAAAATGCCTTTGGTATCAATGCCGCCATGTTGGTAGAAACGCCTATCCTCAATCGCAATGACCGCTGACTTCATGTTCTGTGGCACTTTGTTAATGGCCACAAATGCCCGACGCTCTTCGCCATACTCAGCCAATAAATAACCGTCTTCCGAATAAACACGTAGTGGAAGTTTCGGTTGGTAATTGGTGAGGGCTTCTAAGGAAGGCAAGTCTGGATAAATTAGTGCGGCAGCCAAACCTATCATTAACGCTGCAACAGTGAGCAATGTTAAGCAAGACATCACTAAAAACAACCACCAGTTTTTTAGGAACATAGATAAATGAGAATTTGAAATATTAAAAAACTTATTATATGTGGCTTAAGTTACAAACTAAAAAATAATTTTAAAGCGAGGCCTATTCTTCTCGAAAATAAGCAATATCTGACAATCCATCAAGATTCCCTTAAAATACTTCTCATCTAAGTGGTAGGCATTTTTTATTGCCTGAATGGATGCACCAAATTGTCTAAAATATTTTTTGTTGGCTTGATGGGAGCAGGTAAAACCACCGTGGGGCGGTTTCTTGCTAAAAATCTTGCACTAGATTTTTACGATACCGATCAAGAAATTGAAAAACGCACAGGTGTGCGCGTGCCTATCATTTTTGAAATGGAAGGCGAGGCTGGTTTTCGCAAACGTGAAGTTGGAATGATTGATGAACTCACGCAATTAGACAATGTCGTCCTAGCCACAGGCGGCGGCGCAGTGCTAGCTGCTGAAAATCGAGCACATTTGGCAAGTCGCGGCACCGTGATTTATCTGCGCGCTAGTGTTCATGACTTATATTTACGTACCCGCTTTGACCGCAATCGGCCACTTTTGCAAAATACTAACGCTCAAGCCAAACTTGAGCAGTTGTTTAATGAACGCGATCCTTTTTATCGTGAAGTCGCACACCATATTGTCGATACAGGCAATCAGCCCGTGATTAATATCGTGCAACAAATAGAAACGCTGTTAGGCTATACAACATCGGAACCTGAAATCTAATGTCATCAACCATGCAAACGCTGCAAGTCTCTTTGGGTGACCGCAGTTACCCGATTCATATCGGCCAAAATTTATTGGGGCATGCAGATTTAATTTTGCCGCATCTCAAGCGCAAACAAGTTGCAATTGTGAGCAACACTACTGTTGCACCTATATATATGGGTAAATTCGCTGAGCCAATGCGCGCAGCAGGCGTAAAAGTGATTGAGATTATTCTGCCCGATGGCGAAGCTTATAAAAATACTGAAACGCTTAACCTGATCTATGACGCGCTTTTACAAAACCGTTGTGAGCGCAGTACTACGCTCATTGCATTAGGCGGCGGCGTGATTGGTGACATGACAGGTTATGCCGCAGCCACTTATTTGCGCGGTGTGCCATTTATTCAAATTCCAACTACTTTGCTCTCGCAAGTCGATTCATCCGTGGGCGGCAAAACAGGCATCAACCATCCACTTGGTAAAAACATGATAGGCGCCTTCTATCAACCGCAATTGGTGTTGGCAGATACTGAAACGCTTAAAACACTGCCTGCAAGAGAGCTTTCAGCGGGTGTAGCGGAAGTGATCAAATATGGTCTCATTCGTGATGTTAAATTCTTCAATTGGCTTGAAGCCAATATGGCTAAGCTCATGGCTTTAGAGACAGCTGTCACATCTGAAGCCATTTATCGCTCATGCCAAAATAAAGCAGAAGTGGTCGCAGCCGATGAGCATGAAAATGGCGAGCGTGCTACGCTAAATTTAGGTCATACTTTTGGTCATGCGGTTGAAAATGCTATGGGTTATGGTGTTTGGTTGCATGGCGAAGCGGTTGCCGCTGGCACCATGATGGCGGCAGACTTATCAAAACGTCTGGGCTGGCTAAGCGAGGCTGAAGTAGCGCGTATTGCCGATATTCTTAAAGCAGCTAATTTGCCGACAGAAGCCCCGAAATTAGGCGTAGATAAATATATCGATTTAATGGGGCTAGATAAAAAGGTGATCGACGGAAAAATCCGCTTAGTCTTACAGCAAGGCATCGGTAAGTCTGTGGTGACGAGCGATTATCCAAATGAAGCGCTTCTTCAAACATTGGCATTGGATTAAGTATGACAACACTCGCCAGCTACGCCGCCAACCCTGACCAATCTCGTGGCAGAAAATTTAAAGAGTCCGACCCGCAAGGCCGTAACCAATTTCAGCGTGACCGTGACCGCATTATTCACTCTAGTGCATTTCGTCGCTTGGAATATAAAACCCAGGTCTTTGTGAATCATGAGGGTGATTTATTTCGTACCCGCTTAACCCACAGTCTTGAAGTCGCCCAAATCGGCCGTGCCATTGCTCGCAATTTAAATCTGCATGAAGACCTTGTAGAAGGTATCGCCTTGGCGCACGACTTAGGCCACACGCCATTTGGCCATGCGGGTCAAGACGCACTCAATGCATGTATGCGCGACTTCGGCGGCTTTGAGCACAACCTACAATCACTGCGTGTGGTGGATTTGCTAGAGCAGCGCTACGCGGAGTTTGATGGTTTAAATCTTACTTTTGAACTGCGTGAGGGCATCCTCAAGCATTGCGCACTCAATAACGCGAAGTTGCTCGGTGATGTGGGCGAGCGATTTATCAATAAAGCGCAGCCATCACTTGAAGCTCAGCTTACTAACTTGGCTGACGAGATCGCTTATAACAACCACGATGTGGATGACGGATTGCGTTCGGGCTTGATTACCCTAGAGCAGTTAGAGCAAGTGACCTTGTTTGCAGATAACCTTAACAAGGTGCGCGCAAAATATCCAAACCTCACGGACCGTAGATTGATACACGAAACCGTACGCCGTATGATTAATGCGCTGGTGGTGGATTTGTGTGAACAAAGTAGCGCCAATATTATTAACGCTGCGCCTAAGACAATAGAGGATATTCGTCATAATGCAAT
>CAMCTR010000017.1 GCA_945878605.1 Candidatus Methylopumilus universalis
CAAGGAATACCATCACAACGGATTTACCTGAAATCTCAGCTTGCATCACCAAACAACGACCTGCCTCACTAATATAACCAGTTTTAGAAAGGCCAATCACCCACTTTTGGCTGTTATTACGCACCAATAAATTAGTGTTGGAAAAGTTCACGGGGTTGCGATAACCATGGACGTTAAATTCTTGAGACGCTGTCGTACTGACCTGTCTAATTTGGGGATAGTTATAAGCGGCACGCACCATTTTTGATAAATCTGCCGCAGTCGACACATTCTCGCTATGCAAACCTGTTGAATCTACAAAATGTGAACTCGACATTCCCAAAGCATGCGCTTTCTCATTCATTGCGCTTACAAATGCACTATTGCCACCTGGATAATTACGACCTATAGCGGAAGCTGCTCTATTTTCAGATGACATAATTGCCATATGAAATAGTTCTGCACGCGTCAGCTCAGACCCAACGGGTAATTTTGAGCCGGAGCCTTTAAACATGTCAATATCAGCATCAGTGATTTGCAATACTTCATCCATAGGCAAATGCGCGTCTAGCATCACCATCGCCGTCATCAGTTTAGTCACGGAAGCAATAGGGGTTTGTGTATTAATATTTTTAGCAAAGAGAATTTCACCTGTAGATTGATCGATCACCATAGCCTTTGCAGAAGCAAGCTGTGGCTCCCCTTCCACGGTATATTTCTCATTAGTCAATGCCTGGCGGTAGCTAGCCTTTTCAATATGCTTTTTATGAGGGGCTAAACGCTTATGGTGCTTTGAAACAACATCTGATTGGACTTCAATTTTATGATGAACACGTTCATGGTGTTTTTTATGTGCTGCTTGAACCGAGCTAAATGGCAATGAGATCACCAACGCAAGACTAAACGCAATGACTTTTAATGTCATATTATGACCTCTAATTGTTAAGTATTTAATAATTCTAACTAAATAATGTTGATTTGTCATCAACATAGCTCGCATTGATAAGCTATTTTATGAGAATAATTTATATTTATTCATTTTAATTGGTTTATGCGAAAATAAAAGCTTATTTGATTAGGTGCTTCAATCATGAAAACCGATAGCAATTTACACTACTCTAGTGAGCATCTTTGGCTAGATAGCCGTGATCAAACCGAATACGTTTGCGGCATTACTGATTACGCACAAGATTTATTAGGCGATATCGTTTTTGTTGAGTTTCCTGAAATCGGCGCCACAATTACTGCGGGAAAACCCTGTGGATTAGTAGAGTCTGTCAAAACTGGTTCAGATTTGCATGCGCCATTAGATGGCGTGGTCAGTGAAATCAATACAAGTTTACAAGTTAATCCTGAACAAATTAACGACGCGCCATATAAAACGTGGATATTCAAATTTAATCCTACCAATCCAAAAGACATCAAAAGTCTTCTAGATGCAAAAGCTTACGAAACGCTAGTTGGCGAAAGTAGTTAACCCCCATCCCCTAGGCGAAACAAAGTGACCAAGCGCACTGAACTTATCATCGCTTCAATTTCACCATTCACTTGCGCGCTTATTTCCTGTCGCATAGTAGGTAGCTCGTTAGCAAAAGCCTCATGTATCATATCCTTAAGCAACTGTTCAAGTTCTGGAACTTCGCCTTTTAACGCAATCTCAAAATCTTGCTTAGTCGTATTAGCGAAATCCGTCATTTCGGCGAATAACTCTGTTTTCACTTGTGTTGAAGCAATCGCATAAATACTTGGTAGGGTCTCATTCATTTTCATCCCTAGTGTTTGGCTCGCATCTTCTTGCAATTGCTTTAATTGCTCTGCCAGCGTTTGATTGGCTTGCTCGATAATTGGTTGGTAAATCCCCGGCAAATCGCGAGCCAAGTCTTGTCGCATTTTTTCTAAAGTAGCCTCATGAAAATAAGCGATTTGCTGCTGTAGGGCATCAGTGACTTTTTCTATCGTTGCTGCTTGCAAATCTAGCAAACGTGCATTCACTTTTTCAATCAGACTCGTTTCAAGTTGTGGCATCACCAGATCAAACTCTTCACGCAAAGCCACAATAGACGACTCTTGGAGCTTTGCTAATTTCTCGACCGTGTCTGCCTGAAAAATTTCAGCACGCGCTAGATACATTTGTGGAAGCTCTGTCGCCAAGTCGGCTTTGGTTTTATCTAAAAAATCACTTGTATCACTAATTAAATCTTGCTGTGCAGTTTCGATAGAAGTGGCGATCTGCGTTTGAAATTCCTGACAAAGTAACGGACGTAATTCACCAAGAATCTCTTGTTTAATTAACTCATTTTTATTAATCAGCGCTGCTTCAGCTAACGCCTTTTCTAGTTGCGGCTTAAGCTGTTCCATTGCAAACTCAAAAAAAGCTGGCGTTAAGACAGGTTGTTCTGTTGCTGAATAAACTTCGGTCAGTACGGGAATATTTTTTTGTTTGGATGACATCAGACTCTCAATTAATCAACACTTGCTGACTATAAACCTTTGCCAGCAGCATCGTAGTTTTTAATTTCATAACCACGATCGCGATAAAATTTATATCGAATGCGCGCCTTAGCTTTATCAGCCTCATCTAAACCCACAATTTCTATCAATCGCCTAAAACGACTAAAGAAAATAGGTTGTGGATGTTGCAGATTAATCAGCACTTCATCATGCAAAAGCTGCTCACCTTGCCAATCAATAACAATTGGCGTTGCTGTTGCTAATTCATCACTCACTAAATGGTTGGGCAAAAACTGCTGAGGCAAACTCCATAAATACTGCTGTATTTCTGAAGCCGCCTCATTGCTTTGCGCAAACAACATCAACTTAACATTTTTGGCGATGGCTTTTTCACCGAGCTCCGCTAGTTTTTGTAACTTATCTTCAACATTAAAGAAGAATTCAACTCGCGTCATCAGCCATTAAGCCTTTGCTGCACGGTGCTTCAGGAACTGTGTTAACAACGGCACTGGGCGACCTGTTGAGCCCTTATCTTTTCCCGACTTCCACGCAGTGCCTGCAATATCCAAATGCGCCCAATGGTATTTTTTAGTGAAACGAGATAGGAAACAAGCCGCTGTAATACTGCCTCCAGCACGTCCCCCAATGTTAGCAATATCCGCAAAATTGCTATCCAACTGCGACTGATACTCTTCCCACAAAGGCATGTGCCAAGCGCGGTCTAACGCATCTTCGCCTGCCGCCAAAAGTTCCTTGGATAATCGGTCTTGATTGCTAAACAAAGCACTCGCATGATGACCCAAAGCAATCACGCAAGCGCCTGTTAATGTTGCAATATCAATGACCGCCGCCGGCTCAAATTTTTCAGCATAAGTGAGCGCGTCACACAAAATTAAACGGCCTTCAGCATCGGTATTTAATACTTCAATGGTTTGGCCAGACATACTAGTTAATACATCACCTGGACGAATAGCATCTGCATCAGGCATATTTTCACAGGCTGGAATCACACCAACCACATTGAGTAGCAAGTCCATTTCAGCAATCGCCTTAAATGTGCCTAGAACGCTTGCTGCGCCGCACATGTCATATTTCATCTCATCCATCTCAGCACCTGGCTTAAGAGAAATACCCCCCGTATCAAAGGTAATGCCCTTGCCCACCAACACCACTGGCTTTTGATCTTTTTTACCTTGTAAATGATGCAGCACAATAAGCTTAGGTGGCTGAGCACTTCCTTGTGCAACGCCCAAGAATGAACCCATACCTAACTTCTTGATTTCTTCACGCTCTAACACTTGAACGGTGAGGCCGTGTGTTTTCACCATAGCTAAAGCTTGCTCTGCCAAATAAGTTGGCGTGCACACATTCGGTGGCAGGTTACCTAAGTCTTTTGCAAAACTCACGCCTGCCGATACAGCCAATCCATCCTTTAGCGCAACTTTTGCAGCCTGATTATCATCAGACTCAGCAACGTGAATTTCTAGTTGAGTGATGCCTTTGGTCGCTGCTTTATCTGCTTTATCTTTTTTGCCCTTCATTACCTCGAAGCGATACAAAGCATCATTAACCGCCTCAACCATCTGAGCGACTTTCCAAGCTGCGTCTTGTTTTTTATCATCAGCATTTAGCACATCAACTTCAGCCAAAAAGCTTGCCACGTCGTTTGCGCCAGTTTTAGCGAGAGCGTTAACTGAAGCAATCGCCGCTTTGCGATAGCTTTTTTCATTGAGCTCACCTTGCTTACCTAAACCAACTAACAAAACACGTTCAGCATGTGTGCCAGCGACCGCTTGCAAAAGCAGAGTCGAAGCAAGCTTGCCATCCATATCACCGCGCTTTAATACTTTGGCTAAAAAGCCTTCAGACGCATCGTCAAGCGCCTTAGCCGAATGACTTAGCTTACCGGATTCGTAAACACCGACAATCACACAATCATTACGTTGTTTTTCCGATTTGCCGCTTTTTATGCTAAATTCCATTAGTACATCCTTTTCACTAAATATCGTTGAATTATCCTGCGTTTTGGTTTGAAATCAAAATTTTGTACAAAATCATTTTAAATACATCAATTTAATAGCGAAGCAAAAGTCCTGCCAACGATGACCTTCAAACGATGATCTTCAAACGAACACTTTCTCAAGAGCTACTTCATAAATCGATTGGCGCTTTCGCCATTCTGTTTGGCATCGTTATGGCTCAACGTGTAACTTATTACATTCGCATTGCTGCAAACGGTGATTTAGCCAGTAACGCCATCAACACCTTACTCGGATTCAGCATGCTGAAGTTTTTACCCATGCTAATTTCACTCACGCTATTTTTAGCGGTATTACTTACATTAACTCGCCAACATCGTGACAGCGAAATGATTATTTGGTTTAGTTCAGGCCAAGGATTATATGCGTGGATAAGACCTATTTTAAGCTTCACTACCCCTGTCATTATTTTGATCGCCATGCTCAGTTTGTTGGTAATGCCTTGGGCCACTAATATAAGCGGCGAGTATAAAACTCAACTAAAAAAACAAGATGAGTTATCCACCATTACTCCTGGCGTCTTCAAAGAGTCAAAGCACGCTAATCGTGTTTACTTTATTGAAAGCTTTAACCAATTAGGTGCAAGTGTAAACAATATTTTCATTCAGTCAGTGCAACACCAAAAACTTGGCGTCATTGTTGCTAAGCAAGCTCATCGCGAAACCATGAGTAATCATGATGATTTTTTAATCATGGTGCAAGGTCGACGCTACGAAACTACCCCCGAAACTGCTGAGTTTTCTTCAACTACCTTTGAAAAATACGCTGTAAGACTTGAAGCAAAAGAAACAAAAGAGCCTCCAGTAACGCCCATACAAGCAATTTCTAGCGATAAGCTTCTCAGCCAGCACACTCCTGCCAACAATGCTGAAATTCAAGGGCGTATTTCAATCCCTATTTCAGCGCTCATTTTAGTATTGCTTGCCATTCCACTTAGCTTTGTAGATCCAAGATCTGGTCGCTCTGGCAACATCGCCATGGCGATTCTCATTTACATTATCTACAATAATTTAATCAGCATTACTCAAGCTTGGTTAGTCCAAGGCAAGCTGAATCCAATAATTGGGCTTTGGCCAGTGCATCTCATATTTGTATCGCTCACCATTTACTTGTTTTATCGGCGCGTATTTCAGCTGCCTATCCTTCCTAGGTTCTGGCTAAAATGAACATATTAAATAGATACTTGATCAAGGAAACAACTTATAACGTATTGCTCATCATGGCGGGATTGTTGGCTTTGTTTGCTTTTTTGGATTTGTTGCAAGAGTTAGAAAGTGTAGGCAAGGGCTCTTACGGCATAGGAAAAATCATCCTGTTCGTTTTATTGAGCGCACCTGGACATATTTACGAGATTGTTCCGGTCTCAGTGCTGATTGGCACAATTTACTCCTTAGGTCAGTTCTCAAGAAGCTCCGAACTCATTATTTTTCGAGTAAGTGGCTTATCCATAGTCAACATAGGTCTGTCTTTACTCCGCATAGGATTAGTGTTTGCGCTGATGACGTTCATTGTAGGTGAAATGATTACACCAATGACTGAAAAAACTGCTAAGCGTATGCGCGTCAAGGCAATTGACTCTATCATTGCACAAGACTTTCGCTCCGGGCTTTGGGTCAAGGACGGTAAAAGCTTTGTGAATGTTGAGCAAGTTCTCCCCGATGCTCAATTAGTTAATATTCATATCTATAGGTTTGATGAAAACTTCCAAATGACGGGGATAGATAAAGCGAAAACTGGAACGTTCAATGGTGAAAACTGGGCTTTAACTGCCCTAACACAAACCTCCCTATCCAAAACTACCGTCAAGTCTGATTATTTAGAAACAGCACAATGGAAGTCTCTCATTCGGCCTGAGTTACTCAATATTCTATTAGTCACTCCAGAAAGAATGTCTGCATGGAATTTGTATTCTTATATTTCACATTTGACTAAAAACAAACAGAAAACTTCACGTTATGAAATTGCCCTATGGGCTAAATTGGTTTACCCAATGGCATCATTAGTGATGATCGTGCTCGCCTTACCATTTGGATTTTTACAACAACGCTCAGGTGGGGTAGCCAACAAATTGTTTGCTGGTGTAATGCTTGGTATTTTGTATCAGGTTCTCAACAGAGTATCGCTCCATTTAGGCTTACTAAACGATTGGTCTGCATTTACAAGCGCGATAATACCGACATTTTTATTTTTAATTGCTGGAATTTTTATGCTGATGTGGGTAGAAGCCCAGTAACAAAGCAACACTTAAATGCCTGAGACATTGTCAATGGCTATTTAGCGAGCATCACTAGCCGACCACCCGTGAACCTATCGTGCAAATATAAACCTTCTCGGTCAAATATCGCCCAAAAAAATCCAAAGCCGAACAAAATCAAACTAAAACTTGCTATGACATAACGTATAGCGGCTTGTCTGATAGGCATTAGTCTACCGCCCTGCCCAAGCAACTGAATTCGCCAGGTTTGCATGGCTAATGTTTGTCCGCTCCTCACCCAACAAAAAATGAAATAAGCACCTGCAATCAACCACAAATAGAATTGTAAAAAATATCTTAATGGAGATTGCGTAGCAGCTCCAAAAATTTTCAAGAAGATAAATGTGGCTAAGGCTAAAATGGCAATCAGCAAAAGACTTTCATAAAGCATACAAGCAATGCGCTTGAATAAACTTGGTGACTTCATTTAGCGCTCAAATCTTCTGTGCCGAAAATTTCCGGATGCTGTGTTCTTAATTCCTGCCGCTTTTCTGGGGTTGAATTACGGTACTCTTGCCATTTTTTTCTCATTTCTTCCTTTTTTTCTGGCGGCAAGGATTTGAACTGTTGATATCGCTTACGCGCATTCTCTCGCTCAAAAGGGGTCATTCTGCTCCAACTTGAAAGGCGTTGCTGAACCCTTTCCTGGCGATCAGGCGACATTTTTGGGTAATCGTGAGCGATTTCCAACATACGCTCACGTTGCCACGGGCGAAGACTGTCCCATTCGTCTGCAAGCGGCGCTAGCACTATTCTTTGCTCATCATTAAGTGTTGCCCAAGGTTTACCCGTTGTATCTTCCGCATTCGCTATATGCGTATGCAAGAAAGACATCAATACGTAGCTGATTATTGCTGCGTATTTTCTGACAACCATGTTCCAAAACCTTCGTTAGAATATATTTCAGGGGGTAAATCCGAAGCTAATAAGAAGGCATCCCCTTGCTCTGTGTCGTCCTGATTGCTACTGTTTTGTATCAGCAGCAAAGCAACAATACCCAAACCACACATCATAAAAGTGATTAACAAACGATGCTGATGCCAATAGTCTCCCAACAACCTCAGGACGCCATGCTGACTCAGCGCCAATCTCGAGGATGGCGTTGCCATATTAGCAAGCGCTTTTTGCCGTCCGTAGCTTAATTTTGACGCTATCTTGGCGTCTATATTGATAGCATTGGTATTTAAGAGCGAAGCAATGTTTTTTGCTATCTCCTGATCGCGCATCGAGATTGCTTGGTCCTCATTATAAGTCTGCATCATTTATGCCTTTCTTAGATGTCCGTGGCTTTAATAATTGCTCAGCCAAGCCATGTTTTTCTAAACTGGCTGCCATTGCACGTACCGCACGCGAACAATGTGTTTTTACACTCCCTTGTGAGCACCCCATTGCAAGGGCAGTCTCTGCGACATCCATATCTTCCCAATAACGCATCACAAACGCTTCTCGTTGACGATTAGGAAGTTTAGTTAACGCATCTTCAATTAAGGCCATGGTTTGCCGCTTTTCTAACTGCGAACTTGGTTCATCTCGCGCTTTAGTTTCAGCAGAGCTTATCACCTCAAGCGGGTCAGACTCTTCTCCATCTTCACCGATGACACTAAATGATGAAAGTAAAGATGTCCAAATATTTCTTACTTTTTGTCGACGCCAAAAATCACGCATCGTGTTTTGTAATATGCGTTGAAAAAGCATGGGGAATTCATTTGCGGGTTTCGCTGAATACTTCTCTGACAATTTCATCATAGCATCCTGCACAATATCTAGTGCTGCATGCTCATCACGCACGGCATAAGCCGTCTGCTTAAAAGCTCTGCGCTCAATTTGCGCTAGAAAATCTGATAATTCTTGTCTAGTTGCCATTTGCCTTAATGTATCGCGTTCAGGCTAAAAAGCAAAGTAGCTTAGTCAATTGCATCAAGCATAAATATGCTCATTGGCAGTCAAGGAATAATTAGCTTTAATCTAATACAGGATGACCACTGTTTTAGACGCAAAAAAATAATGACTACAAAACCCAAGTGCCTGATTGACGACGACGAACTTAGCTACACAACGTTCATTGCAAACGCGCTAGAAAAAAATGGGGATTCCTACGGAGCTATACGTTAATCAGCACACTCTCTTCGGTGGGCTCTTGGCCTGAGGGCCTTACTGCGCTTCTCATAACTATCGGGCGTTACTTTCCGAGTGTCCCTCAGTATTCCAACTAAGGAGGTAAAACTAATGTTACAAAATCTAAATGCCGTCATTGAGAGAGCCGAGGCATCATCTGTTAGCAAAAATAGTACTGCAAAAACAAAAACCATTGGCAACTTCGTTGCCGCGCTTATATCCCCGCCATGAATGGCTAGGTTTTACGCGCAAGCTGAATTAAAGAAAACCTGGCATTACCTTAATCATCGCAACTCGACGCAGTGGCGTTATCACTCCCAGTCTATCTTGAGAGCATAAAGAAACAAGCGATTAAAGAAGCTTTAGTGATGACAAGCCTAAACAAAACAGCAGCAGCTAAATTGTTAGGCGTTAGCTTTAGAAGCTTACGCTATCGCCTAGCTAAGCACAAATGCTAAGTAGGCTAAATAAAATAAGCCATTCACCCAAACGTGCCATACGCAAAGTTGTCCACGTGACACCATCCAGCGCAACCAAAGAACCCCAAGTAAAGTAATTACCACGCCAGCAAAAACTTCTTTTTGTGGGGCCCAAGGGGTGAGCATAATGCCAATGGCAGGCAATAAAGTGCCTTGAAATACCAAAGCGCCAGTGATATTGCCAAATGCCAAAGTATCTTTGCCTTTACGCACCCATAAAATACTGTTTACTTTCTCAGGCAACTCTGTCGCAATAGGAATCACCAATAAAGAAAGTAACAACGGCGTAATGCCCAATAGCTCAGAAGCTCCTTCGATGCCGGAAATAAAGCCTTTTGCACCCAACACCAATAACAGCAAGCCAAATAAAAGTTGCGCCACCACTACCGCCATATAATTAGGTAAGCCTAAGCGGCACAAAAACATTGGGCTTTCTGCTTCAGTGGCATGACCATCTGCCACCAAAGCCTTTGATGCACGCAAGGTGAGCATGATATAGAAGAAATAGATCATGACCATCACAAAGCCAATCGCGTAGCGCAACACGCCATCATGAGGCACGAATAATGCTAATGTTGCAAAACCAAAAGCGACGATGAAAAAATCTAAATCACGTTTTAGGCCCGTTCTCTCAGGATGAAAATGCCCGTGTACTTTTCGGTTTTTTAATACCGCAAAAGCAAGCAAAGAAATAGATAATGTAGATAACATCAATGGCGCACCTAAGATGGCACCAACGCCAATTTCTTCATTTAAGTGCGCATCACTTGTGCCTGCCATTAAGGCTAAAAGCGGTACTGAAGTTTCTGGCAAAGCCGTGCCCACTGCTGCAAATAGTGACCCTGTCACCCCTTCGGAAATACCAAGCTTTTCACCCAAATGCTCAAGCGCATTGGTAAACACTTCCGCAGCAATTAGAATAACGATGAGAAACAAAAATAATTCGGCAAAAATCATGACAAGCCCTCAAAAATATATAGCCGAATTTTATCGGATAAGCGAATATTAAGCATGCAGAATATTCAGATCAATTCAAAAGGAATTTTTACCGAAGCAAAATTCATCGCTTCGTCCAATGTGGATGCACGC
This sequence comes from Candidatus Methylopumilus universalis, assembly GCA_945878605.1. Classification (GTDB taxonomy): domain Bacteria; phylum Pseudomonadota; class Gammaproteobacteria; order Burkholderiales; family Methylophilaceae; genus Methylopumilus_A; species Methylopumilus_A universalis_B. The sequence goes on from CAMCTR010000017.1 coordinate 10,407, forward strand.
CCTTCGCCAGAGGACATCTCACTTATTGTTATTCACAACATTAGCCTGCCACCAAGGCAATATGGTGGGAACGGCGTAATCGAGCTATTCACTAATCAACTAAATCCCGACGAGCATCCTTACTATGCTGAAATTGCGCATCTAAAAGTCTCCTCGCACTTCTTTATTCGTCGCGATGGTGAGCTCATCCAATTTGCATCGTGCAATGACCGTGCGTGGCATGCAGGCGCATCTATCTGGCAAGGCCGTGAACAATGTAACGATTTCTCCATTGGCATCGAGCTTGAAGGCAGTGATTTTGAAGTATTTGAACCTCTGCAATATGAAACGCTCCAAACTTTAATTGCGTCAATTAAAGCGCGATATCCGATACAAGCAATTACTGGACATTCCGATATTTCCCCTGGCCGAAAAACAGACCCCGGCGCTTATTTTGTTTGGACGCGCACTAAGACTTAATCACACTTCTACAAATGAGTTCGCTATACTCTAATTAATTACTATTGAAAGTTTATCTCATGTTTTTTCAGCATTTCTATTCAAGACAAAAACCAGCACTTAGTTTATTTTTAGCTTTTTTAATGAGCTTCTCCTTAGCTGCTTGTAGCAAAAAGCAAGCTGAGCCTGACAAAAATAAACCACAAGCTGTGTTAATTAGCACTACCACTACCGAAGCAAATTCATTAGAAATTCGTGAGGTGTCTATCGGTACTTTAGAAGGTCCGATGGATCCAACTGTTGCAGCAGAAGTGCCTGGCAGAGTTGTTAAAATTTTAGCCCACCCCGGAAAAACAGTAAAAAAAGGCCAGATTTTGGTCTTGCTAGATGCCACCGACTACAACTTACAGCGAACCCAAGTGCAATCGGAAGTGGCTAGATTAGATGCGCTCGCTAGCAACCAGAGTCGCGTCGTTGAGAGAAATCAAGTATTAGTACAAAAGAAATTTATCTCACAAAATGCTTTAGAGGACGTCACCACGCAACACGCCGCACTTCAGCAACAACTTGATGGCGCAAAAGCGCAAATCGCTATCATCGAACATACGCGTGCAAAAACCACCATCGTTGCCCCGATTGACGGGGTAGTGCAAAAACAAATTGTTTCAACAGGGGATTTTGTCAAAATTGGCGACCCTTTATTGCAAATTATCAGCAAACAAAAATTACGTGCGCATTTGCCATTGCCAGAAAACATCGCAGCCAAAATTCATGCTGGGATTAAAGTTCGCCTAAGTACACCAACCGCTAATGATGAAGTCATCAGTACTATTCGAGAATTAAAACCAATGATTAGCGAAACGAGTCGCGCTGTTGATGTGATTGCCGACGTCACCGATCAAGCAGGTTGGCAACCAGGCGCAAGCGTCAAAGGGGAAATCATTCTAGGCGAACATCCCAATGCTGTTTTAATTCCCGAACAATGCTTGGTGTTGCGCCCTGCTGGGGAGGTGGTTTATGTGGTTAAAGATGGTTTAGCACTTCAACGCAACGTCAAAACTGGCATGCGCCAAGATGGAAAAATAGAAATTATTGAAGGCTTAAGCGTTGGCGAAGTGATTGCGAAAGATGGTGCCGCGTTCCTAACAGATAAAGCTAAGATAAAAGTCGAAGCTAAAAAACAAGCTAAACCATAATCACCCAAAATAGTAAGCACCGAAAACAATAGAAGAACCCAAGAGAATATCGCATGAACTTGCCCGAACTTTCCATTAAACGCCATGTGTTTGCATGGATGCTTTCTGCCGTCATCGTACTGTTTGGCGTTATTTCATATCAACGTATCGGCATAGACCGCATCCCGTCTATCGACTTCCCGATTATTATGATTAACACCACGCTAAAGGGCGCTAACCCTGATGTTGTAGATTCAAGCATTACCAGTGTTATTGAAACTTCCGTCAACACCACACCTGGGATTGAGCATATTCAGTCTTCATCTTCACCTGGCGTTTCAACGATCACCATTACTTTCGCGCTTAATAAAAACATTGATGTGGCTTATAACGAAGTGCAATCCAAAATCAGCCAGGTCCTCAAAAAACTTCCCAAAGATACTGATGCACCTACCATACTAAAAGTCGATTCCAACGCACAAGCGGTCATTTGGCTGGCACTGACTGGCGATCGCACCATACAACAACTGAATTTATATGCCATCAACGTGCTCAAGAAAAAATTTGAGACGATTAATGGTGTGGGTGAAGTCACCTTAGGTGGTCGACGTGACCGTGTGGTTCGTGTCAGCCTTTCGCCTGAGCGCATGGCAGCTTACAAACTCACTGCGAATGACCTCATAAACGCTTTCAATACCCAACACGTGCAATTACCTGGTGGTTTTTTAGTCAGTAGCCAAACTGAGAAGCTAATCAAGCTCGATTTAGAATTTCATAACGTTAAAGATTTAGGTGAATTGATTATCAATCACCGAGATGGCGCACCAGTTCACTTAAAAGACATTGCCACCATTACCGACAGCATTACTGATAGCCGCCAAGTGGCGCGCTACAAAGGTCAACCAACGGTTGGTCTAGGCATGGTAAAAATCGCCAATGCCAATACTGTGGAAATCATCAAAGAAGTTGAGCGTCGTTTAGATGAAGAAATTCGTCCTAATTTACCGCCTGGGATGAAACTTGAAATTTCCACCAATGATTCAATTTTTATTAACCAAATGGTCACGTCGCTCAAGGAGCACTTATTTACAGGCACGCTACTTGCGGCGCTGATTGTATTTATTTTCTTGCGCTCGATACGTTCAACTTTAATCATTGCAACAGCAATCCCAGTATCGTTATTGGGCGCCATTGCCGTGATGTATTTCTCTGGTTACACCTTCAACTCCATGACCCTGCTTGGCTTGCTTCTGCTCATTGGCGTGGTGGTGGACGATGCAATTGTAGTGCTAGAAAACATTTTCCGCCACCGTGAGCATTTGGATAAAGACCCGATTAGCGCTGCCATTAATGGCTCAACAGAAGTGACTTTTGCGGTCATTGCCGCATCACTCTCACTCGTTTGTATCTTTGCCCCTGTGATTTTTATGGATGGCATTGTTGGCATGTTCTTTAAATCATTTGGAGTGGTCGTGACATTTGGCGTATTAACTTCATTGTTCGTTTCACTCACCCTTACCCCTATGCTTTGCTCACGCTATTTAAGCGTTGGTCACAAAGAAAATAAATTCTATAGAGGCATAGAGCTGGGCTTAGCAAAGCTTGACTCTACTTATCACTACTTACTCAATCTGAGCCTTAATAATCGCTGGCGCGTGCTCATTATCACCGTATTATTCGTGATTTTGGGTGGAGGTTATGCGCTGAAAAATGTACAAAAAGACTTTGTGCCTGAAGCCGATGAAGGAAACTTTACCATCAGCATTAAGACGCCGCTTGGCTCAAGTTTAGATTACACCAACGCTCGTATGAAACATGTGGAATCTACCCTTGCCAGTCACCCTAAAGAAATAGCAAGCTACTTCTCAACCATTGGTTCAGGCTCCAAAGGTCAGGTTAATCAGGGCAACGTCAATGTGCGCATGGTGCCAAAAACCGAACGAGAAAAATCACAAAAAGAATTAATGAAAGAACTCAAAAAGCAGTTTGACCAAATCCCTGGGGTTAAAGCCATTCCATCCCCAGCATCGATTGCCAAAGGTCAGCGCTCAGAAAAACTCCAATTCATTATCACTGGTTCTAGCTTGGACGAAATCGGCAGCCTATCAAAACAAATACAACAAACACTAACAAAAAATTCTGATATGGGCAAAGTGGATTTGGACGTGCAGCTAGACTTACCACAGCTAGACATGAACATAGACCGCACGCGCGCTGCATCCTTAGGGCTCAGTGCGAATGATGTTGCTAGCGCGATCAGCATGTATGCAGGCGGCTTAAATGTTGCCAAATACAATGATTTGAATGGTGACGGTATGCGCTACGACATCCGCCTAAAAGCGGACGAAGATGAGATGAAACAAACTACAGATTTAAGCAAAATTTACCTAAAAAGTGCCAGTGGTGAGTTGGTGCGATTAGATGCTGTTGCTAGCTTTACACCAAGCTTAGGCGCTGCTGTGATTGGCCGCTACGATATGCAATACTCAGCCAACTTTTACGCTAACCCAAGTATGCCTTTGGGGGATGCTGTGACCTTAGTCAAAGAAACGGCAGCTAAGATTTTGCCAACCAACTACACGCTCAAAATGACCGGCCAAGCGGAAGAGTTTGGTAAAACATTTAAGAACATTAAATTCGTCTTTATTCTTGCCTTCATCTTGCTCTACATGGTGTTAGCAAGCCAATTCAACTCTTTTATTCAGCCTTTTATTATCATGTTAGCTCAGCCACTTGCGATTATTGGCGGCTTAATTGCGCTACTAGTTTCGGGAGATTCACTGAACATTTACTCGATGATTGGATTAGTCCTGCTTATCGGCCTAGTGGCGAAAAATTCCATCTTGCTGGTGGACTTAACCAATCAACTTCGCGAGCGTGGTACGAGTATCAACGATGCGCTCAAAGAAGCCTGCCCAATTCGTTTGCGCCCAGTGGTGATGACATCACTAACAATCATCTTGGCGCTATTGCCTGCTGCTTTAGGCTTTGGCGCTGGCAGCGAAACCAATAAACCGCTTTCAGTGGCCATTATCGGCGGGATGATTTCATCGACACTGCTCACCTTAGTGGTGGTGCCAGCAGCTTACTCTTTGGTGATGAATGGTCTTGAAAAATGGAGGGGCAGAAGAGGGTAGGAGGCGATGATTAATTTTACGCTGACTAAAAATATTTAGAAAAGTAAGCTTATCCAAAAATTAATATAATAAGTAACAAAAAGCTCCAAAGACTTTCATCCAAAACGTTTTCGTATAAATCATTGAATTGTCTTTATTTTGCATATTCGTATTTGTTGTTATGCGGATTATATTCAAGCGGTGTATTTGGAGGTACGTAATTATATTCATTTTGATGTGGGTTGTATTTTTGCACATAGCTATTTGGAACTAAATCATATGTGTTGCTGTGGGGGTTGTATTTAGGTTGGCTATTTGGGGGGGCATACTTCCACTCGTTGCTATGTGGATTGTACTTAAGCTCACTGTTAGGCGTTGTTGTTTCGTACTTATTTGTATGAGGATTGTATTTAGTATCAGCTAAAACAGCTTAAGAAGTGACAAGTAAGCATAAAAAAACAATTAGTTTCATTTCCGTTCGTCCCTAAATATCATTTTGATAAGCAATTGTACAACTAAATACGAAATCAAAGCTTGAGCCTACAACATAAATTCGAGACAGAGCAAAGATAAACTAAGCTCAATCTAACGCCTTGTCATTTTAACTAAATACTCCAGCGCTAACGCCTCCACTTTGGGTTGCCATAGTTCAGGTTTGACGGGAAAGTCTTCAAACTGCCCTGAGCGCTCGAAACCTAAGCGCTCATAAAACTCAATCAGCTCAGTCCGCAAAGTAATCACAGCCATAAAATAGCCCGCCACACGCCACTCTCTTAATGTAATGGCCTCAGCCGCTTGTATCATCTCACGGCCATACCCTTTATTTTGCAAGGTTGGCTTCACCGCGATTAAGCCAAATTTAGCGGTGTTTTCTAGGCGCTCACAGGCAATGCTTGCGACCACTCGGTCGCGCAACACGCCTATTAACACAAAGGCATCATCTCGCTTAATCAGTGTTGCGACCTCTGGAGTAGTAATGCGCAGACCATCTAATAAGTCAGCCTCCGTCGTCCAACCAACACGGCTAGCTTCACCCCGATAAGCCGAGTTAACTAACTCAGCAATTGCGGCGGCATCACTTAACTCTGCTTTGTGAAAACTAAGCACGCTATTAATTATCTCTCTCTTGATGCACTAGCTTTTGAACGACCAAGCTACCGACCATGTCGCCCTGCACATTCACAGCGGTGCGAAGAGTATCTAGCAATCGGTCTATCGGTAACAAAATCGCAATGGCCTCTGTTGGCAAGCCAACGGATTGCAACACCATCACCATGGTCACCATGCCAGCACTCGGAATACCTGGGGCACCCATAGCGGCAATCATGGCGGTAAAGAACACAATAAACTGTTGAGCAAGGCTCAAATCAATGCCCGCAAGGTTTGCAACAAACAATGCAGCGGCTGCTTCATACAGCGCTGTGCCATCCATATTAATGGTTGCGCCAAGAGGAATCACAAAGCCTGCAATTTCCGGCTTCACGTGGAGATGTTGAGTGGCACAACGAAGCGTGACTGGTAAAGTTGCCGAACTTGAGCTCGTTGCAAAAGCAGTCACTAACGCCTCCCTAGCGCCATGCCAAAACCACAATGGCGACTTACCAGTAAAAACAAATAAAATCAGCGGAAGGACAACGACACCATGGAATAAAGTTGTTCCTAATACCACCGTGACAAATTTACCCAATGTACTCAACATAGCTAAATCTTGAAGGGCGACTAACTTAAGCAACAATGCAAAAATGCCTAATGGGGCTAAAAGCATAATCCAGCTCACAATACGCATACAAACTTCAAGCGCCTCTTGGAGCAAAGCCAAGATATTTATATAGCGCTCTCCGCCCATCACCAGCGCAATGCCCAAAATCAAAGCAAAGACGACCACCGCCAGCACATTACCTTGTGAAAGGGCAGCAAAAGGATTGATAAAAATGCTATGTAGAAACTGTCCGAAAAACTCAGGCAAGGGCAATTGCTTAGCTTCAAAGTTTTGCATGGCATCCGCAAACATCGCCAAATGCAAGCCCGCGCCAGGTTTATAATAATTACTAGCAAGTAGACCCAAAGCAATGGCGATTGACATTGAAGCTACAAAAAAAGTCAAAGTCGCAACCCAAACTTTGTGCATTTGCTGATGTTGTCGCAAATTAGCAATGCCAACCGCAATCGAGCAAAACACCAATGGAATTAAAATCATTTTCAGCAAGTCGATAAACAAAGTCGCAATCAAGCTTGCGGAATACAAGCCTAATTTAACCACCTCATGCTCAACGGACCCCTGTTCAGCAATTAGTTCATGAAAATACCAACCCAAACCAAGCCCTGCGACAGCGCCAATGAGGATCTGTAGATTAAGGCTAGGCA
>CAMCTR010000018.1 GCA_945878605.1 Candidatus Methylopumilus universalis
CCCTGACCGATCTTGGCGTTCAAGTCAGCCATCAGTTACTGACCTTCGATGCGCCCCAGCCTTGCGAGCATCGCATATTGACTGACCAAGATGCTGAAGTTAGAGCGGCTGTGCTTTGGGCTAGGCAGCAATTGGAGGTTAATGAAGAGGCCAGTATCGCGATTGTGGTGCCGGAGCTTCAAGTATTGCGGAGTAAATTATCCGCCCTGCTCGATGATGTATTGCATCCCTTGGCGGCAAGGCCAGCTTTAGCTGAATCACAGCGTTGTTACGACTTTTCTTTGGGTGTGTCGCTGAGCACTCAAACCATTATTTCAGATGCATTGAGCCTTATTCGCCTTGCTTGGCAACGCGGCAATATTTTGCAGCAAGATGTTGCATACTTATTGCACAGCCCATATTGGTCTGAAAGCTCGGCCGAGGCTGATGCGAGGGCTTTGCTTGATGCGCGGATGCGACGTGATTTGCCCTTAAGTTTTAAGGTGAACCGTTTACAGCATTATGTGCAAAAAGTAAGCACAGGCGATGGTGCGATGCGCTTGCCCGCCTCAAGCCTAGCACTTAAAAATCTATTTGCTTATGCACACAAAAATGAAGCGAATCAACCACCATCGGTTTGGGCGAAAATCTTTCAAGCATCATTAAAGCAAGCTGATTGGCCCGGGCAAAGAAGCTTGTCGAGCTATGAGTACCAAGCGATTAAGTCTTTTGACAGCGTGTTGGTGGAGCTTGCAAACTTAGATGATTGGCTTAATAACATTTCTCCCTCACAAGCCCTTTCACAATTGAATAAGCTTTGTCAGGCCAAAATATTCCAACCAGAATCTAAACAAATCCCTCGCTTGCAAATCATGGGCATGCTGGAAGCTGCCGCTAGCCCACTCGATGCCATTTGGGTGATGGGCATGAATGACCATATTTGGCCGCCGATGGCGCGGCCTAATGCACTCATATCCGCCAGTTTGCAACGGGATGCGAAAACGCCTAACGCAAGCAGCGAAGTGCAGGCAGAGTTTGCGCATTCAATTCATACCCGTTTAAGTAAAAGTGCACGCCATATTACTTTCTCCAGCGCTAAACAAGATGGCGATCGCCAATTAAGGCCTAGTCCATTAATGCAAAAAATCTTGTTGGCGAAACATGATGATGCATTTGCGGATACCTTGGCTGAGCACTTTGCTAGAGCAGTGCCAGAACAAGTTAAAAACAAACCTTGGGACTGGTTAGAAGACCACCAAGCGCCCGGAGTTGAAGAGGGCGGTCATGTCTCTGGTGGGACGGGATTACTCAAGGCGCAGGCGGTCTGTCCGGCTTGGGCTTTTTACCAATATCGCTTACACGCCAAAGCCCTCAAAGAGCCTGTTGATGGTTTGGATGCCATGGAAAGAGGAAACTTGGTGCATCAGGTGCTAGAAAGTTTTTGGGTTTCGCGTGATTCTCACTATCTGCAAAACTTAACTGCTGAGGACATGGATGCCGCACTTGGTGAGGTGGCGGATAAAGTATTGGCGCTATTTAACCAAGCGCATGATGAAGCGTTTTCAGCGACCTTTATTCAGCTAGAAAAAGAGCGCTTGGTGAAACTCGTCACGGCTTGGTTGGTGGATATTGAGCGAGCTCGTCCTATGGGCTTTACTGTGCAAGCGGTTGAGCGCAAGCAAACGATCCCGATTGAGAATATTTTGATTACCTTAGCAGTGGATAGGGTAGATCAGCTTGAGGATGGTCGTTTGTTGGTGATGGACTACAAAACCGGTAGTACCATTGATTTTAAAAATTGGGCTAAGACCAATATTACCGAGCCGCAATTGCCGATATATGCCGCCTTTTTGATGGGGGATGCCAAAGTTGCTGCCGTGTGTTTTGCGAAGGTCACCACAGATAAAGCAGGTTTTGCGGGGATTGCCGCCAGCAAAGATGTGATTAAGGGCCCGTTGGTGCTGGATGAAGCGAAAGGCCGTAATGTATTTAATGAGGCGGACTTCCCTGATTGGCCAAGCGTGATTGCGCATTGGAAAGCCAGTATTATCGCCACAGCGCAATCGATTAAAGCGGGTGATGCAGCGGTGAAGTTTGAGCATGAAAAACAGCTCGCTTATTGCGAAGTGTTGCCTTTGCTGAGGCTCGCAGAACGCCAGTTGCAGTTTGAACACGCGCAAGCCACTGACTTAGCTAAGGAGGCGCAAGCATGAGTCAGCAGGATTTACTTACGCAGAATTTACTTGCCGAAGACACGGCTAATCGCGAAATCGCGCTTAATCTCACTTCATTTATTGTGGAAGCGCCAGCGGGCGCGGGTAAGACTGAACTCTTAACCCAGCGCTATTTGAATTTACTTGATACGGTTGATTCGCCCGAAGAAATCATTGCGATTACCTTTACCAATAAAGCTGCTTCAGAAATGAAGAAGCGCATTATGGATAGCTTAATCATGGCGAACTCTGGAGTTGAGCCACCAGAGACACACAAAATTACCACCTTCAATTTAGGCCGGCAAGCATTGGCAAAATCTGATGCGCTAGGTTGGAATTTGCTTGTCACGCCATCTCGTTTACGTATTTACACCATCGACTCATTAAGCGGTAATCTAGCGCGCCAAATGCCTTTGCTGAGCCGATTTGGGGCGCAGCCAGCGGTGCGTGATGATGCCAGTATTTATTATCAAGAAGCCGCCACCAAGACCTTGGCCAATCTTGATGAAAAAGACCATGGCGAAGTTATTCAAAAGGCACTCCGTTATTTTGATAACAACCATAGCAAGTTAAATGAACTGCTCGCAGACATGCTGGCCAAGCGCGACCAATGGCAAGAAAATGTGGTGAATCACAATGACGCTTCATTAGCTGAAGCCGCTTTATATCAATTGGTCATGGGCGATATGCAAGCCCTTTCGACGGTGATGACTAAAGCCGTGCAAGAAGCCTTGATGCCAATTGCACGCTATGCAGCTTCTCACCTCACTTGCGATAAGGCCGTTGCCTTGTTACGCGACTGGGAAACGCCCATTCCATTTAAGCCAGAAGCGCTTGATATGTGGCGGGCAGTGGCGGAACTTCTGCTAACTGGTTTAGGCACATTCAGAGCTAGGGTGACTAAAACGGAAGGTTTTCCTGCGGGTGAAGCAGGCCAAGCATTTAAAGATATATTTGAAAAGTTTGTAGGAGAGTTGCAGCAAATTTCCGGCGCTGATGCAGCTTTAACTAAAGTTCGACGCTTACCCAATCCAAAATATGATGCACAAAGTAGCGAGATTGTTGCTGTCTTTGCTGAGCTGCTTAAAATCGCCTCAGCTGAACTTTGGATGGCATTTCAGCGCAATAAAGAAGTCGATTTTGTCCAGATCTCTCAAAATGCTTTATCTGCGCTTGGCGGCAACGATGATGCGCCTAGCGATTTAGCACTTAAGCTCGATTACCGCATTAAGCATCTGCTGGTTGATGAGTTTCAAGACACCAGCCCAACCCAAATTAAATTATTAGAAAAGCTTACCGCAGGCTGGATAGATGGCGATGGACGCACCTTGTTTTTAGTCGGCGATCCAATGCAGTCAATCTATCGCTTCCGCAAAGCGAACGTTGGTTTGTTTTTGCGTGTTCTCAAACATGGTATAGGCGATTTGTCGCTAACACCGCTCAAGCTTTGGCGTAACAATCGCTCGCATGAGGACGTGATTAAATGGGTGAATGATGCGTTCTTACAAGTATTCCCTGCTCAAGATAGTGTTTCAAGAGGGGCAATTAAGTATCGCAAGTTTGTTCCTAAAGAGCGGGCGCCAGCAGGCGCTGGCGTTACAGTGCACGTCATGCTGGATGGCAGTATCCAAAGTGATACAGATGAAGACCTTGACGAGGGAGTTGCGCTGACTGATGTTCGTCAGCAGGAAGCTAACAAAATCATTGGGATTATTAAAGCCACTTGGGCTGAAAATCCAGCCCGAAAAATTGCGGTATTAGTGCGCGCCCGAAGCCATTTGCATGCACTGGTAGCCGAGATTCGCCGTAATCACTCAGATATTCCATTTCAAGCGGTTGAGATTGAAGAGCTCGCTAATCGCCAAGTGGTGCAAGATTTACTTTCGCTCACGAACGCCTTGCATCAGCGGGCTGACCGTGTGCATTGGTTAGCCATTTTGCGTGCGCCTTGGTGCGGCTTGAGTTTAGAAGATTTGCATCATCTTGTGGGTCGTGACCAATATCGTACCGTCCTCGATTTAATGCACGATGAAGTGCATGTGAACAAATTGAGCGAGGATGGTCGTCAGCGTTTATTACACGTGCGTGATGTGATGCAAGAGGCCTTGCAACATCGTGGCCGCATGGCAACGAGCCGCTGGGTACACGGTGTATGGCTCATGTTAGGCGGCCCGGCTTGTTTGTGGGATGCAGGCGATGTGCGCGACGTGCAGGCTTTCTTTGAGCGTATAGACAAGATGGAAGTGGCGGGGAAATTCTCGACTGAACAATTGGCAATTGAAGTTGAAAAGCTCTACGCCGCGCCCAATGCGAAAGCGCCTGATACCTTACAATTTATGACCATCCATAAATCCAAAGGCTTGGAGTTTGATACGGTGATTCTGCCTGGGCTGGATAAGACCACGGGCGGCGGCGAACAGCCATTGTTGATGTGGGAAGAAGTGGCGAGAGAATCCAATGATGATGACGTTGCCAATGTAGATTTAGTGGTAGCCCCATTCATTCCAAAATCCAAAAATAAAGCTGAGCAAGTCAGCATCTATGACTATTTAAAATCGTTAGAAAAACAGCGTGCCGATTATGAAGACGCCCGCGTGCTTTATGTTGCAGTGACTCGTGCTGAGCGCTGTTTACATCTTCTAGGTGCCGTTAGCCCCAATAAAGACGGTGAATTTCTTCCTAAGAAAAATACCTTTCTAGAGATTTTGTGGCCAGTGATTTTAGAAGATTTTAGCAAAGAAAATTTGGCGAAAATTCAAAGCGAACTGCCTAAACAAAGCGCCTGCCAATCAAATGCGAGCTTGCAGGACTTTGTGCCTAAGTTAGTCCGCTTAAGCAATCCAGCAATTCCAAGTCTAATGCAAGTTGAAGTCACCCATGAAATTCAGCAAATCCAAGCGGGTGTTCCAACTGCAAAAGATGAAGAACAAAATTATTTGGTCTTAGAAGCCGATATCGGGTCGCTCACGCATCGCTATTTGGAGTTGATTGCAAAGCAAGGCTTGAATGTTTGGCCCGCAAGCCGGCTTGCGCCATTAAAGCTTGCAATGCAGCGATGGTTTACAGGGCAGGGCTATTCTCTAAGTGCTGCTAGTCAAGGGGCTGATGCTGTGCTTGGTTTACTCAAAACAACCTTGCAAAGTCCGCAAGGTCAATGGGTATTGCAAAGCCGAGAGAGTGCAAGTAATGAGTTTGAGATTGAAAGTCTTGAGGATGATCGCTCACAGGTTCGTAAGAAAATTATCGACCGTACGTTTATTGAAGACGGCGTGCGCTGGATCGTCGATTACAAAACTATCACTTTCAAAACTAGCCTTGATGAAGCCAATCTAAAGCAAGCTGCTGAAGCTTATCGTGAGCAGCTTGAGGGCTATGCGGTGTTATTTGCTGATGAGGGGTTAAGTATCCAGCTAGCAGTTTACTTTGTAAGTATTGGCCGGCTAGTGACTTTGTAATTTACCCGTGCTTAAAATGCCGTCTTACATACCAAGCAACAAACATTAAGCCTGCCGCTGCAATCACATAATGAAACTCATGGAAATACTCCTTTAAGCTTTCCCAATGCTCACCTGCAGTAAAGCCAGCCAGCGCTAATAAGTAGCACCAAATTAGCGAGCCAACAAAGGTGTAGACGATGAATTTGGTCAGGTTCATACGGGCAACCCCTGCTGGGAAGGCAATAAAAGTGCGAACAGCAGGCAGTAGTCGGCCGATGAAAATAATAATCTCACCGTGCTTTGCAAAAGCTTGGTCTGCCCAATTTAAATCTTTGGCTGAAATCAGTACCCATTTTCCATATTTTTCCACCAATGGCCTGCCGCCATACATGCCCAAGTAATAGGCTGGAATTGAGCCAATAACACAGCCAAATGCGCCAGCTAAAGCCACGCCCCAAAGCGTCATTTCGCCTTTGAACACTAAAAAACCTGCGAACGGCATGATAATTTCAGAGGGGAGTGGAATACAGGCTGATTCAATCGCCATGAGCAAGACCACGCCGCTGTAACCGAGTGAAGAAATGACACCCATAATCCAAGCGGCTAAAATTGTGATTAATTTTTCTAGCATTTATACGAACTCTTTCATGATGTTTTTAATGAAATCAGCACGGTGAACAATATCACCATAAGCCACGGTAATGCGTAATTTATCTGGGCCATTCATGCGGCAACGGCGGTCACGTTGAAGAAGTGCAATCAACTTGGTTGGATCTAAATCGGCATGCTGACTAAACTGCAATTGAATGGCGCTATCACTGGCATCAATCTTAATGATGCCAAGCGGCTTAGCGGCAACCCGTAAACGATGGCAAGACATGAGCGCTTCACCTTGCTCTGGGAGCAAGCCAAAACGGTCAATCAGCTCTTCTTGCATGGTGTCTAGTTCATCATCGTTAGTGCAGTTAGCTAGACGCTTGTAGAGCACTAAGCGTTCATGCACATCCGGGCAGTATTCGTTGGTCAGCAAAGCCGGCGTGTGCAGATTGATTTCTGTGGTGACGCCCAGTGGCGATGATAGATCAGGCTCTTTGCCCTCTTTTAGGCGTTTCACGGCATGAGAGAGCATCTCCGAATACAAGTGGAAGCCGATCTCTTGCATCTCACCACTTTGCGAGTCGCCAAGGAGTTCACCTGCGCCGCGAATTTCTAAATCATGCATGGCAAGATGGAAACCTGCCCCCAAATCTTCAAGTAGCTGAATCGCATCCAAACGCTTTTGCGCTTGCGGGGTAATTTTGCGGTTAGGCTCAGTCAGTAAATAGGCATAAGCTTGATGATGCGAACGACCCACGCGGCCACGGAGTTGATGCAACTGCGCCAAACCGAACATGTCTGCACGATTCATGATGATGGTATTAGCAGTTGGCACGTCAATGCCTGTTTCGATAATGGTGGTACAGAGCAATAAGTTAGAACGCTGATGGTAGAAGTCACGCATCACATGCTCTAACTCACGTTCACGTAATTGACCGTGGGCAATACTAATGCGGGCTTCAGGCAGGATGCGCTCAAGCTTTTCACGCATAGATTGGATGGTATCCACTTCATTATGTAAGAAATAGACTTGACCGCCACGTTTGAATTCACGCATTGCTGCTTCACGGATAATGCCTTCTGAGTAATCGGTCGCAAAGGTTTTAATCGCTAAGCGTTTTTGTGGCGGGGTGGTAATCACACTAAATTCGCGTAAGCCTTCCATCGCCATGCTTAAAGTTCGTGGAATTGGTGTGGCGGTGAGGGTGAGTACATCGACCTCTGCACGCAGTGCCTTCAGTTGTTCTTTTTGGCGCACACCAAAGCGGTGTTCTTCGTCCAAAATAACCAAGCCTAAATTATCAAACTTCACGTCTTTTGAGATTAAGCGATGCGTACCGATAATGATGTCGATACTGCCATCTGCCAGACCTTTAAGCGCTTCAGCTTGCTCTTTGGCCGTGCGGAAACGCGAAATTTCAGCGACTTTAATTGGCCATTCGGCAAAGCGGTCACTAAAGTTTTGGTAATGCTGTTCAGCAAGCAGCGTTGTTGGCACCAATACAGCGACTTGGCGACCACCCATGACAGCAACAAAGGCCGCGCGTAAGGCCACTTCTGTTTTACCAAAGCCTACATCGCCACAGACTAATCTATCCATTGGGCGGCCTGATTGCATATCGCTAATCACAGCTTCAATGGCAGATAGTTGGTCAGGTGTTTCCTCAAACGGGAAGCCATCAGCAAAGGTTTCGTAATCATGCAGGCTCAAGGTAAAAGCATGACCCTTACGTGCTGCACGCTGGGCATAAAGATTAAGAAGCTCTGCGGCAGTATCGCGAATTTGTTTGAGGGCTTTTTTCTTGGCCTTTTCCCAATTGCCCGAGCCTAAGCGATGAAATGGTGCAGACTCTGGCGGCCCCCCTGAATAACGTGAAATGAGGAATAGCTGTGAAACGGGCACATAGAGCTTATCGTCGCCCGCATATTCCAAAAGCAAAAACTCAGTTTCGCCTTCGCCAAAGTCTAAATTAATGAGGCCGCGATAACGCCCAACGCCATGTTGTTCGTGCACCACAGGGTCGTTCTCACGTAGCTCAGATAAGTCTTTGAGCATACCTTCGGTACTGCGGGCTTTTTCTTTTTCACGTCGACGCTGCTGACGGACTGTGGCAGCGTATAGCTCTGCCTCTGTGATGATCGCAACGTCTTTATATTGAAAGCCGCTATGCAGCATGGTGACGCCCAGCATAAGCTTAGCGCTACCGGTATTAAAGTCTTCCCAGCTTTCACATAGTGCAGGCTTGATGCCTTGGTCTGTGAGTAATTGCAAAATGGTTTCGCGGCGCCCTAGGCTTTCAGCGGCAATAAGGGTGCGACCTTTAAAACTGTTGATCATAGATTCTAATTTATGCAGCGGCTTTTCTGCACGGCGCTCAATATCTAGCGCTGGTAAGCCAGAAATGGTCTCATCATTATTAATGGTGAGGCGAGGGTAACGATGTGTTTGGCTAAAAAACGCATCTGCTTTAATGAGTAAGGTTTCTGGTGTGAGAATAGGACGTTCAACATCATGCGCTAATAGGCGATAACGGGACTGAGCTTCAACCCAAAAGCTCTGCGCAGCATTGTCTAGATTGCCGTGCAGGCAGAGCACTGTTTGCGCTGGCAAGTAATCTAGCAGGGTCGCCGTCTTTTCAAAAAACAGCGGCAAGTACCACTCAATGCCGCCACTAGCAACACCCTTACTCACATCTTTATAGATGCGGCTGCGAGATGGGTCACCTTCAAATTGCTCACGGAAGTTTTGTCTAAACAGTGCAATGCCCTTGTCATCCAAAGGAATTTCGCGCGCAGGCAAAAGGCGAATTTCAGGCACAGGGTAAAGACTACGCTGAGTATCAACATCAAAAGTACGGATCGTCTCGATTTCATCGTCGAATAAATCTAAACGGAAAGGTAAGCCGCTACCCATCGGGAATAAATCGACCAAGCCGCCACGCACGCTAAATTCACCAGGGCTCACTACTTGGCTCACATGACGATAACCCGCTTCGGCGCATTGTTTTCTTAAGGCTTCTAAATCTAGCTTTTGCCCTTTTTTGAGCATAAAAGTATTAGCCGCGAGATAGGCCATAGGTGGCAACTGAATAAGCGCCGTGCCTGCTGGCACGATGACCACATCACAATTGTTTTGGCTGATTTGATAGAGCGTGGATAAGCGCTCGGAAATTAAATCAGGATGCGGTGAAAAGTGGTCATAAGGCAGTGTTTCCCAGTCAGGTAATAAATTAACGACTAGGCTAGGGGCAAACCATGGCACCTCTTCAAGTAGTCGCTGCGCATCAAAGGCGTTGGCGGTGATGATGGCGAGCGGCGTTTTGCTTTTGTTGGTTTTGAGCTGTAGCGCCAATTGTGCAAGGGCAGCGCTATCTAAACCAGCGCATGTCTTGTCTATTTTTTTTGTGCTGCCTTGTGCCGGAATGGCTAAGGGAAACTGCATAAAGTCTTGCCACGCGTCATAAGTAAAGAAGCCGTATTATAGCCGTAGCGTAGCTGCCACGGCTATGAATAAGATATAGATTTGGTCTTGCGGTTTGTTGAGTAAGACTTATTTATAAAGCGCGCTAATTTGCGCTTCAGCCGCAATCCAATAGTCGCTAGGGTTGCCAGAAAAATCATTATTTTGTGCGATGTAATAAGCGGCAACTTCGGTCATTTTATAAAGCGCCTCAGGGCTAGGTTGGCTTGTTTTTTTAGCTGCAGGTTTTTTAGTTACCGTTTTCTTGGCGGCGACCGTTTTGTCAGTAGGCGCTTTTTTAACGTCGACTTTCTTTGGTGCTGTTTTTTTAGCTGTTGTGGTCTTGGCGGTACATGATTTCTCAGTTTTGCTGATGGCCATTTTCTTTCCTTTCAAGTTAAACGATAAAACTCTTAAGAACGTCTATACGTAATGAGTATGCTTGAAGTTGATTTAATGCTAATTTAAGTATTAATAGGCCTGGGGCAAAGCGAGTACAAGCAGCACGAAACCTTCGTGCTGCTTGTAACTTAATGCAAAGGAATTTGCTTAGCCGAGTAACTTTTTAAAGAACGCGCCAATTGAGGCAAATAAACCTTGGTTTGGTGCATTTGCTGGAGCCACTGAGCTTGCTGCTGGTTTTGCTGGAGCCGCTTTTGGAGCGGTCGATTTAGGGGCTGCCGGTTTTTTAACTGCAGGTTTCTTAGCAACAGGTTTTTTAGCTGCCGCTGGTTTTGCTGCGGTTGCTTTGGTTGTCGTGGTTTTAGGTGCAGCAGGTTTCTTAGCAACAGGTTTTTTAGCTGCCGCTGGTTTTGCTGCAGTAGTCGTTGTCTCGTTTGTAGCCATCTTTATCCCTCTTGGTTTAAAAGAAATACCATACTTAATCATGAGTGTTGGTTAAGTATTAGTCGCAAGTAAAACACAGTTTGTGCTTTTTGCCAAACAGCTAGAAATCTTTTTAGGCTGTTCCACCTACTGTTAAGCCATCAATTCTTAAGGTTGGTTGACCCACGCCAACAGGCACGCTTTGGCCTTCCTTGCCACACGTGCCAACGCCGCTATCGAGTTCCATATCATTACCTATCATCGAAACGCGGGTGAGCACATCGGGACCATTGCCAATCAAAGTGGCACCTTTTACAGGATAAGTGACTTTGCCATCTTCAATCATGTAAGCTTCTGCGGCACTAAATACAAACTTACCGCTGGTGATATCCACTTGGCCGCCACCAAAGTTAGCTGCGTATAAGCCTTTTTTAACTGACTTAATGATTTCTTCTGGCGGCATATTGCCGTTTAGCATGTAAGTATTGGTCATGCGCGGCATTGGGATGTGAGCATAAGACTCACGGCGCGCATTGCCAGTCAGTGGCATCCCCATTAAGCGGCTATTGAGGCTGTCTTGAATATAACCACGCAAAATGCCATCCTCAATCAATACAGTGCGCTGTGTTGGGTTGCCTTCGTCATCCAAACTTAATGATCCACGGCGGTTGCTGATCGTGCCATCGTCCACAACTGTCACACCTTTAGAAGCAACGCGTTGGCCGATTTTGCCTGAAAAGGCCGAGCTGCCTTTTCGGTTAAAGTCACCCTCTAGGCCATGCCCAATCGCTTCATGTAATAAAATGCCAGGCCAGCCAGCACCAAGCACGACCGTCATGTTTCCAGCGGGGGCAGGGCGGGCATCTAAATTCACTAAAGCTTGGTGCACGGCTTTTTCAGCGTAATCTTGCAAAACATCATCAGTGAAATAGGCATAGTCAAAACGTCCACCACCGCCTGCCGAGCCTTGCTCGCGGCGACCGTTGCTTTCGGCAATCACGTTAATCGAAAGGCGTACCAAAGGACGCACATCAGCAGCCATCACACCGTCGTGGCGAGCCACCATGATGACTTCATACTCGCCAGCAATCGAAGCTGTGACTTGCGAAATGCGCGGGTCAATCTTTCGAGCATAAGTTTCGAGTCGCTCGAGTAATTTAACTTTGGCTTCTGCGCTAAGCGATGCAATCGGGTCATGTGGAATATAAAGTTGCGGCGCCTCTACTTGGCTGATAACGCCTGTCTTATTGGCATCAAAACTATCATTGCCAATCGCAGCAATCGCTTTTGTGGCGTTTGCGGCTTGTTGTAGGGCGGGTAAATTAATATCGTCTGAATAAGCAAAAGCGGTTTTTTCGCCGCTTACTGCGCGGACACCGACGCCTTGGTCTATGCTGAAGTTGCCTGATTTTACTTGGCCTTCTTCTAAGCCCCAACTTTCAGCGCGGCTATATTGAAAGTACAAGTCTGCATAATCAATCTGATGCGTCATGATGTTGTTTAAGATGCCTTGCAAAGCCGGAACGTCTAAGCTCGATGGGTCGAGCAATGTTTCAGTGGCAGTGCTGAAGTGATTGGTTTGCGCTGGCGTATTTTGTTCGGGTTTCATGCAGATGCTTTCATGTATTACATGTGAATGCATTCAATATAGCAGAAGCGGGGCTTTGCCCCGCTAAGTAAAATCTTGAATACTTAAAAAAGTGAATGTTTTATTTGAAAATACGTTTAATTAAAAATAGTACGGTGCTTAAGCGCGGGTAAGCTTTTACGTAGGCTTGCTTGGTAGTCTAAGTTCATCGAGGCAATCACCACGCCTGAGCCACGTGGCAAGCGGTCAAGCACGACACCCCATGGGTCAACTATCATACTGTCACCATGAGTTTCACGACCGGATGCATGGTAGCCACCTTGTGCAGGCGCTAAAACGTAGCATAGGTTTTCAATGGCGCGGGCTCTAATCAATGTTTCCCAATGTGCTTTGCCTGTGGTTTCGGTGAATGCGGCAGGAATTAGAATTAAATCAACTTCGCCCATTGCTCGGTATAGCTCTGGGAAGCGTAAGTCATAGCAAATTGATAAACCAATTTTGCCGAAAGGGCTATCGACTGTGACTACTTGACTGCCAGGCACAATCGTCGATTCTTCATGATATTTTTCGTTGCCAAGGTTTAGGCCGAACAGGTGAATTTTGTTGTAGCGTGCAACTAGCTCGCCTGTGTTGTCGTAAACCATGCAAGCGTTATAAACTTTATCTTTAGTTTCCGATTGCAATGGAATAGAGCCAGCCACAATCCAAACATCCGTTTTCTTAGCTGTGCTAGAGAGGAACTGCTGGATGGGGCCACTACCTTCTTTTTCGCCAACCTTCACTTTGTCCGTGTCTTTGATGCCCATAATGGCAAAATATTCTGGCAATACAATCAGTTTTGCGCCTTGCTCTGAAGCGATTTTAATTAAACGTTCAGCCTCACTTAGATTGCCTGAAACATTAGGGCCTGAGGCCATTTGAATGCCTGCGATTTTAACGATGCCAGACGCAGAGGGAGCTGCTTTGGTGTGACTGTTACGTGAGGTGATTGCCATGCCGTATTTCCATTGAGATGGTTAGTTCGAATTGTTTAACATCATACCTGATTTGGTAAATGTTAAATATTTATGAAATGAAACTTTTTTATTTGCCTAGGGGAGTTTGAGGCGGAGTTGACGGTGTTGCTTTGCTGTCTTTTTCTTGAGGATTGCTCCAAGTGCCAACAATTTCATATTGCGTTTCCGCGATTTTATTGAGCGGATCTTTTAAGATTTTTTGGGCAATGTAGGCCGCCGCACCAACCACTGGACCGCCAGCAAAAGCAGCTAATGAAAGCGTGTCGCTGATAAATGGCTTGGCCTTAATATATAAATGCTGGGTTTCTTTATCTAGGTCAGTTTCTCCTTTAATTTCCACTTGCGCAGTTGGGCCAACCATTTTGAAATTGTCGCTATACATAATGCCACGCTCAATATTGACGTCAGCGCTAATTTGATCGAAGGTAAAGCCGCTACTAAATAAGTCTTTAAAGTCTAGCGTTAAACGTCGAGGTAAATTTTGTAAACTGAGCACGCTAAATAGCCTGCCTACACCAGGCTCAACTTGAAGGATTTGTCCTTTTTTAGCATCTAAATGTAGATTGCCTGAAAGATTGGGCATGTCGAATTCGTGAGGACTGCCATCCCACGTTAACGCACCAGTGATTTCTGCTGACCCACCTTTGATGACATCACCGATATCAAGCCGTTTTAAGGCTTTGCCCATGTCGTTAATTTCCCAATTAAACCTCAGTTTTGTATAAGGATGATTTTTCCAGTTATTCCATTCACCGTTGGCGTTAATGACACCATCGGCTGAACTCAATCGTAATTTGTCTATGCCCCAATTACCAAGTTGTTCTTTCGCTTGAAGTTCTAAACGACCGAGTTTCTTTTTTCCAATTTCAAAATTGTCTGCCGTGATATCCAAAGCGGGGTACTTCAGATGGAGTTGCTTAGCATCCTTGTGGTTTGCTTTTACAGCATCAGGCGTTGGTGAAGGGAAAATCAGACTTGCAAGATTGCCACTCACTTTGCCATTTCCTTCACGACTCCATTTTAAGTCACCGGTGATTTCATTGCTTTTAAGATTCATAATCCAAGCATTGTCTGACGCCCTCGCCTTGATTTTAAGCGCATTAATACGACGTTCAAAGATATCAAAATGATTGCTGGTGATTTCTATCCGATTAATTGCAATTGCACTCGAGTTAGCAGTGCTATTGTTTGTGTTTTCGAACTGTTCCAGCCACTC
Source organism: Candidatus Methylopumilus universalis (assembly GCA_945878605.1). GTDB lineage: Bacteria > Pseudomonadota > Gammaproteobacteria > Burkholderiales > Methylophilaceae > Methylopumilus_A > Methylopumilus_A universalis_B. The sequence continues at coordinate 14,332 of CAMCTR010000018.1, forward strand.
GTCAACATCAAGTTCGTCCAAAATGGCTCTAAGAGACAAGCCTTTTTGAATGCTCATTTCTGGCACGACATTAATCCCAATATCCCCGCGTTCAATTTTAGATATGCCATTTTGGGCTGAGCGGATGAGTTGGGCGTTAATGTGTTGGCCCAAGCTTACCTTGATTGAGTCTTGCGTCTCACTGATTGGTTTTTTCTCAATCGATAATGGCATTGATTCTGCTGAGGCCTTACCAAAGGGCGATGGTAATTTTGAAGTAATACCAACCAAGTTTGAATGAATCGAAACTTCAGATTGTTTGTTGAGGATTTGCGCTTTAGCGACCCAGTCGGCACTTCCATTGACTGTAAGGGGTAAGAGGTTGTTAAAAGATTTTCTTAGTCCGGCATCTGTAGCGCGACCATGCGCTGCAATTTGGATAGCATGGTTTTTGTCTGTATTCACGCTAAATACAGTAGGGGCACCGTAGGCCCAGGTATTGACGTTCTTAGCGTTGATGGATGATTCAGTGAAGTCTATAGTGCCATTAAGTTTTGTCAGTTCAGGAATGCTGTCGGCAAGCATGCTGCCATTGGTAATTGCATAGGTTCCCTTTACAGTGGTAGCGTTGCTATCGCTGAGCGGAATATGCAGGCTGACGTTTAGTTTTCCTGTCCCGGTTGTTTTAAGATTTTCGGTGAAGCCACTAGTTAGCTTTGCGATCGGGCTGGCGTTGATAAACTTAATGCCTTCACTAACGAGGCCTTGTGTCTCGCCAATCACATCCAGCAAATTATCATCCACTTCTATATCGGGAATTGTAATTTTTGCTTTTTTAATTTCATTGCCAAATAGATGGCCAGCGCTTGCGTTAAGCTCCATGCGTTTGCCCTCAAACAGCATGGCGAGGTAAATGCCTTCAATTTTTGGCCAACCTTCGGTGAAATTTAATGTGGCGTCTTTAATATTGGCCGTGACTCTAAAAATCCCCTTTTTACCATCAGCGAAAGGGTAGTCAATCAGGTCGCCTTTAAGTCTTAAATTGACATCGTCACCACGACCAGATAAAAGCGATTTTTCTAGCCATGCAACCGTGTCTTTGCTTATGTTTGTAGGATAGTAAAAGCGGGCATATTTTAGGTCTATATTTTCAGCGTGACCAGTGAGATCGATGTATTTTTTTTGGCCGCCATCTGAGGTGTAGCTTGCATCGACTTTACCAGTGATATGTTCATTCTTAATCACGAGTGAATTTACTTCTACGGCTAGACTTTTATCTTTAATTCTCCAGTCAATTTGCCCTGAGAGTTTTTCTACGGGAATAGTCCAGCGAAGCAAAGGTTCAAAATTCAGGGTAGCTAATTTTGAGTCTAGGGAGAGCTTGCCTTTATTTTGGTCAATATCAATTTTGCCCATGAGGTTAGTAAAGCCTGGTAATGAGTACTTGGTATAAGGTTGAGCGCTTAGGCCGTTGAATTCCCCACGTAAAGAATACTCAGGCAATTTTTCACCTTTAATTCGCCATGTCAGGTGTAAGTGACTTAGTTTACCTTGCGGCTGAGTCTCTTTGAGCGCTTGTTCGACATTGCTCGGAAGGGCAAAGTATGGCGATAATTTGCCTAGTGTTTCAAGCTGGATTTCATCAAGTAATACATCGCCCGCAACGGCTTTTTGTTGATTAATTTTACGTTCGCTTAGTGAGAATTTGCCACTTCGCATATTTAAATCATCGCTGGTGACAATCTTGATGCCTTCACCTTGAATTTCTTGGCCATCCTGATGACGCAGCCATTTAATTCGTCCAGCGATGTGCTTAAAGCTACTCTCGACTCCATTGTAAGGTAGTCGCGTTACCACCTTATTCAAGGCAATGTCTGTTGTGAAAGCTTCGATTTTGTTATCTGCAAAATCCACCCAAAACTGTGCAGCGCCGTGGCCTTCCCGCAAATCAAATGGATAGTCTAGCCAATGGCGCCAAGCGGCAATATCAGTGCCATCTAGTTTTGCGTATAAGGTGCCATGCCATTGCTCGATTTGACTCACGTCATTGCCAAACACTTTTCCGCGAATGTCGATGGGGTTTGATGAAGCGGCAGATGGCGTGGCACGTAAACTAAATACATGGCGCCCGCGTAAACTATCCCATAAAGGGTTTTTGAGTTGTAGGTTAAATTTGTCTAAATTTAATGCAGGTGCTCCGCGCATATCATCTTGCCAAACAATATTGGCATCGATGACATTCACTTTGGCTTGGTGAAGTAGCCAATTAGGAAATTCTGGTTTTGATGAACCGCTCGTTGAGACGCCAGCGACATAGACAACACCATCTTTTTCACGGCGAATGGTGAGCTCAGGTTGGTAGATGGCGAATGAAGCTAGGCGAGGTTCAAATAAAGGGATGCTGGTCCAAGAGAGGTTGCCTTCAATATGCCGCAAGCTCAATGCCACGCGATTTTGCTTATCGTAAATATCAACGTTAAAAATAGATAAATGCGGATTGAAAGAGTCCAAATTGGCGTAGATATTGCCAATGGTGACTTTTTGACCAAGGACTTGCGATAAGCCTTGCACGATTTTTGGTTTGTAATCGTCAATATGAGGAAGCACAAAATATCGCAACGCGATAATCGACAACAAGCCCAAGAAAACAAAAGTTCCTAGCGCAATGAAAGCGACTCGATAAAACCAGATAAGCGATTTTTTAATCATTAATTTATAGTTTAATTGTTTTTGAATATGGGACTAGCAAACGCAATCGCTAGGCTTTTTATTCATGGCATGCATTCTACTATATGCGCGGTTTTCTAACTGTTACTTATTGTACAAACAAGTGATGATATGACCATACTTGCTTTAGAATAACGCCTTTGTTGAAAGTTGGCTGACGTGGGGTGTAGATTTCACGTTCATAAAGAAAGGCAAGTTTGATTCAATTTAAAAATCTCACGTTAACGCGTGGCGTTAAAGTGCTGGTCGAGGGCGCATCGTTTCAGCTTCATCCTGGCCATAAGGTCGGTTTGACGGGTGCAAACGGTGCGGGTAAATCCAGCTTATTTGCTATGTTGCGCGGTGAGTTGCAT
>CAMCTR010000019.1 GCA_945878605.1 Candidatus Methylopumilus universalis
TCAAGCACATCTCAAGACTTGCTCCAAAGTGGGCTCAACGATAAACAATTAGAAGCAGTGACTTTGCCGCATCAATCTGCGCTGATTTTAGCTGGCGCAGGCAGCGGTAAAACACGCGTACTCACTACGCGTATTGCTTGGCTAATTCAAACGGGGCAGGTTTCACCCACTGGTTTATTAGCGGTAACATTTACCAACAAGGCCGCCAAAGAAATGCTCACGCGTCTCACGGCGATGTTGCCGATTAATACTCGTGGTATGTGGGTCGGTACTTTCCATGGCCTTTGCAATCGCTTACTTAGAGCGCATTACCGCGAAGCTTTGTTACCTGCCACTTTCCAAATTTTGGATTCTGCCGATCAGCTTTCCGCCATTAAACGTCTCATGAAGGTGATGAATGTTGACGATGAGAAATTCCCACCTAAACAAGTGGTGGGCTACATCAATAGCTGCAAAGAAGAAGGCCTGCGTGCTCAGAGCGTAGATGCTTACGATCCTCATTCACAGCGCATGCGTGAGATTTTTGAAGAATATGACAAGCAATGCCAACGCGAAGGCGTAGTAGATTTTGCGGAGTTGTTATTGCGTTGCTACGAGCTTTTAAGCCGCGATACCAATATTCGCCAACATTACCAAGCGCGCTTTAAATACATCTTGGTCGATGAGTTTCAGGACACCAACAAACTCCAATACATGTGGCTCAAGCTATTTGCTGGCATGGGTAAAGAAGAGTCGAATAACTGCATTTTTGCAGTAGGTGACGATGACCAATCCATCTACGCTTTCCGCGGCGCGCGCGTGGGCAATATGCGTGATTTTGAGGTGGATTTTAAAGTACAAAATATCGTCAAACTCGAAGAAAACTATCGCTCCCACAGCAACATTTTGGATGCGGCTAACGCGATTATTTCAAACAACAAAAACCGTTTAGGTAAGAATTTATGGACTTCAGCTGGGGCTGGAGAACCAGTGCGCCTTTACCAGGCTTATAACGACATAGACGAAGCGAGCTTTATTGTTGATGAAGTTAAAATGCTACACAACGATGGCTTGGCGCTGAACGATATCGCACTACTCTACCGCTCCAATGCGCAATCTCGTGTGATTGAACATGCACTATTCTCAAACAGTATTCCTTACCGCGTTTACGGCGGTTTGCGCTTTTTTGAACGCGCCGAAATCAAACATGCGATGGCGTATTTACGCCTGATTAATAATCCAGAAGATGATGTCGCTTTATTACGGGTGATTAATTTTCCAACGCGCGGCATTGGTGCGCGTAGCTTAGAACAACTACAAGAGTCCGCACGCGCGCAAGATTGTAGCTTGTGGCAAGCCGCCATTAACAATGTTGGCAATGGTCGTCCAGGTAAGGGTTTAGATGGGTTTGTCGCGCTGATTAAGCAAATGCAAGACGATGCAAAAGGCTTAACGTTGACGGAAATGACTGAGATTGCGACTACCATGTCGGGACTCAAAAATTTCTATCAGCTAGAAAAGGAAGGCGAAGACCGTATCGCCAACTTGGATGAGTTGATTAACGCCGCGGTGAGCTTTATGAATAACAATAGCGATGCGCTAGAAGATAATAGCAGCGGCCTAACAGAGTTCTTAACACACGCCAGCCTCGAAGCAGGCGAACATCAAGCCGATGTCGGCGCAGATGCACTCCAACTGATGACCGTTCATGCCGCCAAAGGCTTGGAGTTTAAAGCTGTATTTATCAGCGGCTTAGAAGAAGGCTTGTGCCCGCATGAAAACAGCTTATACGAAAACAATGGTTTAGAAGAGGAGCGTCGTTTGATGTATGTGGCAGTGACCCGAGCAAGGCAACGCCTGTATTTAAGCCACGCACAAAGCCGCATGTTGCATGGGCAAATTCGCTACGGTATTGCGTCACGCTTTTTAGATGAGATTCCTGATACTTTATTGAAACGCTTAAACAGTAAACAAGCGCCTAAGCCGAGCATGTCTAGCCACTACGATAACAGCTATAACAACAGCTATCAAAGCGCCCCAACAGCGAGCAGTAGTGAGCAAAAATCTGCTATGCCTTGGAAGATCGGTCAAGCAGTTGCTCATGCCAAGTTTGGACAAGGGGTTGTCGTTAGCTATGAGGGTAACGCCACCGACATGCGCATCCAAATTAATTTTGGACGCGAAGGGCTTAAATGGCTTGCGATGGAATATGCAAAACTAGAGAAGGCCTAGAGAAAAACTATAAAAAATCTAAGCTAGACTCTAGTTTTGCTTGATGGCTTAAAAAGTGAGTGACTAGCTAACGAAATCTTCGCCTTTTTTGTAATACATAGCCAAGAAGCTAAAGTATTGAATTGAGAACAAGAACGCTGTCGCCATGAGAGACACAAACATGACAACGATCAAACCCAAGAATGCGGCAAGGCCTTTTGCAAATATCGCAATAACTCCAATTAGCAACCCCAAGAGCAACATTACAACGACGACTGCCAAAGTTAAGCTTACCCAAGCAGTAATAAGCGCAGTGATGTTATTCAAAGCCGCCCAAACACTGTGACCTATAGACTTAAATACTGAATATTGATGATATGAAATCAACAACGGTGAGTACCAAGTCGCTAACAAAAGCGGCACTTGTAAAACCATCAACTTGAGCATTAACCACCAAAAGCCTATCGGCATGATCTCTTTATCCATTTGCTGGAGGTCTAGCGCCTGAATGTCAGCTTCTGTAAAAGCAATCATGACTAAGCGATAAGCAAAGAAAACAACACCTAAGAATATTAATTGTTTTGCGTGTGGTTTTACCCTATGCAAAACTTCAGTGACTGGCGTTGGTCTATCCGCATGCGTTTCACGACAAACACCGATCACTACAGAGGTGAAAATAGGCCAACTAAAAGTTAAAGCCAAGCCCAATAAGCCAACTAAAAACAAGATGATGATTGAACCATGTGCTTGATTGATCTGCTCGATAATCCCTAGCAATAAAATAGGCAGGAATTGAAAAAATACGAGGTACATGGAAGATAATCCCATCCATTTAGCTGGATGTTGCTTGAACAAAGTCAAGCTATCGGCTAACCAACTAAATCCAAGTTTCACTTTTGATCTAAACATCATCATTTTTCCTATTTCAAATACATTAAACCCACATCGCTGAGATTTCAGCCTGATGCGTGATGCCCCATTGTAATATTTTCTTGAAGTGTTGCGGGTCTTTCGCATGCGTCAATTCACCTGCTTGCGGATAATGCTTATCCTTTAAGCGAGATAACCAAAAACGCAAAGCAGCAATCGGCAACATAATGGGCCAAGCAAACTGCTCTGCTGGTATAAAAGGCCTTGCCGCATGATAAGCCTTTAACAATGCACCAACACGCCTAGCATCCAAAGAACCATCAGCATCGACGCACCAGTCATTCACAGAAATCGCCACATCGTACAAATACGCGCCACGACATGCATAGTAAAAATCAATCACGCCGCCGATTTCATCACCATCGAACAAGACATTATCACGGAACAAATCTGCGTGAATCACCCCTTGCGGCAAGGCTTGAATATCCAAATCGGCTTGGTCTTGCATAGTCTGCGCTAAAATTGCTTGGTCATCCGCACTCAATAAATCGAACACGCTTTTAGCCGTTGCTTCACGCCAAACCACATCACGTGAATCGTGATTGTTACCATTAAAGCTAGCTCCAGCTACGTGCATATTCGCTAATACGCGACCAAGCTCGGCGCATTGCGTCACTGAGGGCTCTGTAACGTCACGACCACGCAAGCAAGTCACCAAGGCGGCAGGCTTGCCGTTTAACTCATCTAACAGCACACCATCTGAACGCATCACAGGATGAGGGCATGGCACGCCGCGCTCAGCCAAATGTTTCATCAAGTTCAAGAAGTAAGGTAGCTCGTCAGCAGAATGCTCCTCAAATAGCGTGAGCACATAACGACCTTTTATTGTCGTTACAAAATAATTAGTGTTGGAAATGCCAGAGGCAATACCTTGAAGCTCTAGCAAAGTGCCTAATGGATAAGCACTGAGCCAAGGATTTAGTTCATCAACAGAGACGCTGGTAAATACGGACATAACAGCTTTGCTTTAGATGCTTTGGGTTAAAAACTTCAAAATTAAACAGATGCGTCTGATTGATTTAAAACGAACCATATAGCATGAACTAGAATCTAAAAATTACCCATTTAGGAATGACCAAAGGTGCCGCAGGACCATCGAACCTTGACCAACCGCCTTCTTGTTCTTGTTTCATCAGGTAATAAGGCGTTCCATGAGGAGGTGTAATTTTTTGCATGTAAAGCTCGCCATGCATGCGATATTCTTCAACTTTCGTTTCACCTTTTTTGACAATCGTAATTTCTGGCGCATCTGCAGGATTCGCCTCAATCACACCCGGTGGCGGCAACGCTTCAGGCAGTGGCTCTAAATTAGCAGGCACTGGCTTTTTATCGGCCGCTTGGGCAGAGAAGCTTGCGACTGGCAGCATCAACAAGACAAGCAAAAACAAACGATGAAGACGCATATTATTCCCGCGTTTAATTAGCAAAAGTGCTGATAACTTCATTCTATCAAAAACCCATGCTTGTCGGTAAAGCGTTTTAACGCTACAAATAAAGCTGGGTCTTGCGCTCAGCCGCAGAAAGTTCAAAACCACGCGTTTCATAATGCTTGAATATTGCCGCAACCACTTCGTGTGGATCATCAATCAATTGAATAAGGCCCATGTCCTCAGCCTCAATCATCCGCTCTGTGATTAAAGTCTGACGGAACCAATCGACCAAACCACCCCAGAATTTTGAACCCACCAAAATAATCGGAATACGAAGCGATTTTCCAGTCTGAACCAAAGTCATTGCTTCCAATAACTCATCGAGCGTGCCAAAGCCGCCAGGCATGACCACGTATGCCGACGCGTATTTCACAAACATGACTTTACGCATAAAGAAATGCTTAAAATCTAAACTAATCTCTTGATAAGGATTCGTTGTTTGCTCATGTGGCAATTTAATATTAAGCCCAACGCTTGGCGACAGCCCAGGGAAAGCCCCTTTATTAGCCGCTTCCATAATGCCATGCCCCCCCCCTGAAATCACACTAAAGCCCGCATCAGAAACCAAGCGTGCAATTTCCTCAGCAAGCTTGTAGTAAGGGTGCTCTGGCTGAGTGCGCGCACTACCAAAAATAGAAACGGCTGGCGTGATTTCTTTCAGGCTTTCCGTAGCATCGACGAATTCTGCCATAATCTCGAATGCGTGCCATGATTCATGCGCCGTTTGATTGTTTCCCTGAAAATCAGGATCAGCGATTTTTGGTACTTTTTTTGCAACAGACATAATGTAGACCCAAATATGAAAACATTGTTGTTAGTGGATGGTTCATCCTACCTTTATCGTGCGTTTCACGCCATGCCAGATTTACGCAATCGGCAGAACGAACCAACGGGGGCGATTCAGGGCGTTCTCAATATGTTAAGACGCTTACATAAAGAATATCCAGCAGATTATAGCGCGTGTATTTTTGATGCAAAAGGCAAAACCTTCCGTGACGATATTTACCCAGAATACAAGGCTAATCGCGCTTCTATGCCAGATGATTTGCGCGCACAAGTTGCGCCACTGCATGAAGCAATTAAAGCCATGGGATGGGCACTGATTATGGAAGAAGGCGTCGAGGCGGATGATGTCATCGGCGCACTTGCCAAACAGGCTGAACGCGAAGGCGTTCGCGTGATTATTTCAACTGGCGATAAAGACATTGCCCAATTGGTGAATGAGCACGTCACCATTGTGAATACCATGAGCAATGAAGTGCTCGACATCGCAGGAGTCACTAATAAGTTTGGCCTGCCACCAGAACGTATTGTGGATTACCTGATTTTAATTGGCGACACTTCTGACAACGTGCCTGGCATTGAAAAAGTAGGGCCTAAAACTGCTGTTAAATGGCTCACCCAATACGGCACGCTAGAAAATATTGTTGCTAATGCGGACAGCATGACGGGTGTGGTTGGCGAGAACTTACGCAAAGCCCTTCCTTGGCTTCCAACGGCGCGTGAGCTGATTACTATTCGCTGCGATGTTGGCATTCAAGAGTCTCTAAGCGACCTCGCTCCGCGAGCCATGGACAAAAATAAACTCGCTGAGTTATTTGAACACTTCGATTTTAAATCTTGGCTTCGTGAGCTAGACACGATGGGCGGCGAACCGATCAGCACGACACCGCTCATCATGCCGACAAATAGCGATGATTTATTTGCACCAACTAGTGAATCAATCACTTTAACGCCAACAGAAACAAGGGTTGATTTCACTCCTGTCACGTCCCGCAAATACGCCACGATATTGAGCGAGGCTGATTTAGACCTTTGGCTCAATAAAATTAACCAAGCAGCCTTGGTTTGTTTTGACACAGAAACCACCTCGCTAGACCCCATGACTGCAAAAATTGTTGGCATGTCATTTAGTGTTGAAGCTGGGTCGGGCGCTTACCTGCCTCTCACGCATGATTATTTTGACGTGCCAGAACAGCTTAATTTTGCTGCGACACTAGCTAAAGTAAAGCCTATTTTAGAAAATCCAGCCGTCAAAAAAGTAGGACAAAACCTGAAATATGACCAACATGTCTTGGCTAATCATGGCATTGCTTTAAAAGGCATTGCGCACGATACCTTATTGCAATCCTATGTGTTTGAGTCTCATAAAACCCACAACATGGATGACCTTGCCATGCGTCATCTTGGCATCAAAACTATCAGCTTTGATGAGGTGGCTGGCAAAGGTGCAAAGCAAGTTGGATTTAATCAAGTCACCGTAGAAGTTGCTGCTGAGTACGCGGCTGAAGACGCCGATATCACCCTTCAATTACACCAAGCAATGTATCCAGTCGTGCAAGCCGATGAAAAGCTCAACTTCATTTACAGTGAAATTGAAATGCCATCGCGCGATGTGTTATTCACCATCGAGCGCAATGGCGTTCTCATTGACCAAGGCATGCTCAATCGACAAAGCAATGAAATCGGCATGAAGTTGATGGACTTAGAAAAACAAGCATTTGAGCTTGCGGGGCAACCTTTTAACCTAGCTTCTCCTAAGCAATTACAAGAAATTTTATTCGGCAAACTTGGCATTAAACCGACCAAAAAAACACCGTCTGGCGCACCTTCAACCGATGAAGATGTGTTGCAGGAATTAGCACTCGATTACCCGCTACCAAAGGTGTTGCTAGAGTATCGTGGTTTGGCCAAATTAAAATCGACGTACACCGATAAATTGCCAAAGATGATTAACGCGCAAACAGGTCGTGTGCACACCAGCTACAACCAAGCGGTAGCAATTACTGGCCGTCTTGCGAGCTCAGATCCTAACTTACAAAACATCCCCGTTCGCACTGCTGAAGGTCGCCGTATTCGCGAAGCCTTTATCGCGCCTGCTGGCAGCGTGATTGTTTCTGCCGACTATTCACAGATTGAGCTACGCATCATGGCGCATCTTTCACAAGATGAAGGCATGCTCAGCGCATTTGCTAATAACGAAGATATTCACCGCGCCACCGCTGCTGAGATTTTCGGATGTGATCGTGAAGCCGTGACCAACGAACAGCGTCGCTATGCCAAAGTCATTAACTTTGGATTGATTTACGGCATGAGCGCTTTTGGTTTGGCGCAAAACCTCAATATTGAGCGTGGTGCCGCTCAAAGCTATATCGAACGTTATTTTGCGCGATATCCGGGCGTAAGAGCTTACATGCAAGACACCCGCGAAGTCGCCAAACAAAAAGGCTATGTAGAGACCTACTTTGGGAGACGCTTATGGGTGCCGGAAATTAATAGCAGCAACGGCATGCGACGTGCGGGTGCTGAGCGTGCCGCCATTAATGCGCCGATGCAAGGCACGGCGGCTGACCTCATTAAACTTGCCATGATTGCTTTACAAAATTGGATAGCCGCTCAAGAGCTCACCACTAAACTTATCATGCAAGTGCACGATGAATTGGTAATGGAAGTTCCAGAAGCAGAGCTGGATTTAGTCAAAACCATGCTGCCGCAACTCATGCAAAATGTAGCCAAACTTGATGTGCCTTTGCTTGCTGAAGTTGGCGTGGGCAGTAATTGGGAGGCAGCGCATTAATCATGGCTAAGGAGATTCCAAACATTGGCATTTACGTAATTGGCGATGAAATTCTCTCAGGCAAACGCCAAGATGCGCATTTAAGCAAAGCCATCGAAATACTGAAAGCACGCGGCTTACAATTAAGCTGGGCAGAATATCTAGGTGATGTTCCAGCGCGTTTGGTGGCTTCATTCAAACGCAGTTTAGCCACTCACGATATTGTTTTTTCATTCGGCGGCATCGGTGCCACACCTGACGACTTTACCCGCCAAGCAGCGGCTGAAGCACTGAATGTTCCGATAGAACGCCATGTTGGCGCGGTCGCTGAAATTGAGGCGCAATTTGGTGAAGCGGCTTATCCTAAAAGGGTGTTGATGGCTGATTTTCCTTGCGGCGCAGACATCATCCCCAATCCCGTCAACCGCATCGCTGGGTTTAGTCTCAAACAACATTATTTTATGCCCGGCTTTCCGCAAATGTCACATCCGATGATGGAATGGGTGCTTGATACGCATTACCAACATCTTTTTAACCAAATCATCATCAGCGAATCATCAATTTTGGTCATGGATGCAGGCGAAAGTAATTTATTAGATTTGATGAATGAATTCACAGAAAAATACCCAACGCTCAAGCTTTTTAGCCTGCCACGTTTGGACGGGCGCCGCACCATAGAACTAGGCATGAAGGGTGACGCAGGCTTGGTCGACCAAGCAATGATAGAGATAAAAGCTAAGATTGCTGTATTAGCTTACGCATGGTCAGAGCTTTCAAAGTAATCCTTTAATATAGCCACTCCTAAGCTGTTCAAAAAATAAGCAAAATTTGGTTTTAAGAAGCACGATTTGCGTATAAAATAGGTAGCTTTAGTAGAATATTACAAATAAGTTTTTAAAAACAAGGTTTAAAATCACTCTTGCAAATCGGCCCTTACAAACTGCGTAACAACCTAGTCGTTGCCCCTATGGCAGGGGTAACCGATAGGCCTTTTCGCATGCTTTGCAAAAAGCTAGGCGCGGGCTATGCCGTTTCTGAAATGGTCACTTCAAACTCCTTGCTATACGGCAGTGAAAAAACCTTGCGACGTGCAAATCATGAGGGTGAGGTATCGCCTATCTCTGTGCAAATCGCAGGTGCTGACCCAAAAATGTTAGCGGATGCCGCCAGATACAACGTAGATCATGGCGCGCAAGTCATTGACATCAACATGGGTTGCCCAGCCAAAAAAATCTGTAACGTGATGGCAGGCTCAGCGCTATTAAAAGACGAACCGCTCGTCTCCCAAATCCTTAAAGCCGTGGTTGCTGCGGTCGACGTGCCTGTCACGCTTAAAATCCGCACGGGCTGGGATAAGCAAAATCGCAACGCAGTTGCTGTCGCAAGAATGGCGGAAGATATTGGCATACAAGCCTTAGCCATGCACGGCCGAACACGAGCTTGCGCCTACATGGGAGATGCGGAGTACGACACCATCGCCGAAGTAAAGCAAGCCATTAAAATCCCACTCATTGCTAATGGCGACATTACTACCCCTGAGAAAGCCAAATTCGTGCTTGAGTACACTGGTGCTGACGGTGTGATGATTGGTCGCGCGGCTCAAGGTCGCCCATGGATTTTTCGCGAAATTGAACATTACTTAGCCACTGGCGAGCACATGCCAACGCCAGAAGTTGAGGAAATTCGTAGCGTGATGCTTGGGCATTTGCACGATTTATATGAATTTTATGGTGACTTAACTGGGATGCGTGTTGCTCGCAAGCATATCTCTTGGTACACCAAGGGCTTAAAAGACTCAGCCAGTTTTCGTCATGCCATGAATCAATTGCAAACGATTGGTGAGCAATTGAACGCAATTAACGACTTCTTTAACCATCTGCACACCCAAGATACACGCATTCAGTATGCCACTGACGAAGCGGATGCTACTGGTGAGGTGCTTGCAGCATGAGTTCAAAATGTGAACTAGCGATGAGTATAGAGCGTGCGCTCAATGAGTACTTTAAAGACTTAGACGGCCAACCCCCGCATGCGGTTTATGACATGGTGCTTGGCTGCATTGAGAAACCAATGATTGAGCACATCATGAAACGTGCGGGCGGCAACCAAAGTAAAGCCGCTGAAATCCTAGGCCTTAACCGAAACACCCTCAGAAAAAAATTACAACAATACAATATTCAATAAGCGCATAACGCTTATCCAACCCTTTATTTAATTCCAATCACTTTTATCGAAATCTATCATCATGGCAGTCATTAAAAGAGCACTTATCAGCGTTTCAGACAAACAAGGCATTCTTGAATTTGCAAAAAATTTGCAAAGCTTTGGCGTGGAAATTTTATCGACTGGCGGCACCGCAAAATTATTTCGCGAAAACAATATTCCAGTAATAGAGGTTAGCGATTACACAGGCTTCCCAGAGATGTTGGATGGTCGCGTGAAAACTTTGCACCCTAAAGTGCACGGCGGCATTTTAGGTCGTCGCGACTTACCTGAACATGTGGCTGCTATGCAAGCAGCGAGTATTCCTAACATTGATATGGTGGTAGTCAATCTTTATCCATTTCGCGAAACGATTGCTAAACCCAATTGCACTTTAGAAGACGCGATTGAAAATATCGATATTGGCGGGCCAACCATGGTGCGTGCTGCCGCAAAAAACTACCATCACGTAGCAATTCTGACTGATCCGGCAGATTACGCGGTCATCTCACGCGAAATGACTTCTGCTAAGGGTGCAGTCGGTGCTGAAACACGCATTATGTTGGCGAAAAAAGCCTTCTCGCATACCGCTGAATACGATGGCGCAATTAGCAACTATCTCACCAGTCTTACTTCAAGTGGCGAGAAACAAGCATTTCCAGATAAATATTCAACACAACTTACTAAAGTGATGGACTTACGCTACGGCGAAAACCCTCACCAACAAGCAGCGTTCTATCGTGATGAAACCGTGCCATCTGGCGCACTTGCAAGTTTCACACAATTACAAGGCAAAGAGCTTTCATACAACAACATTGGTGATGCTGATGCAGCTTGGGAATGTGTTAAAACATTCGACGTGCCAGCTTGTGTGATTGTGAAACATGCCAACCCATGTGGTGTGGCGGTTGGTATAACCTTGCTTGAGACTTATCAAAAAGCATTTAGCACCGACCCAACTTCTGCGTTTGGTGGCATCATCGCTTTTAACCGTGAAATTGATGAAGCAACAGCTGAAGCCGTGGTTAAACAATTTGTTGAAGTAGTGATTGCGCCTGCCGTTTCGGCAGCCGCTAAAGAAATTTTTGCAGCAAAAACCAATGTGCGCGTTCTAACCGTTGCGCTTGGTAACGCACTCAACCCACTAGAATATAAACGTGTTGGAGGCGGCTTATTGGTGCAATCTCCTGACGCACTCAATGTAGTACCAGCACAATTCAAAATCGTGACCAAAAAACAGCCAACGCCGAAACAATTAGAAGACATGCTCTTTGCTTGGCGCGTGGCGAAATTCGTTAAATCCAATGCCATCGTCTTCTGTGGCAACGGCATGACATTAGGCGTTGGCGCTGGCCAAATGAGCCGTGTCGATAGCACTAAAATTGCTGCTATCAAGGCACAAAATGCAAACCTTGCATTGCAAGGTGCGGCGGTTGCATCTGATGCATTTTTCCCATTCCGAGATGGTGTAGATGTACTCGCTGAAGCAGGTGCTTCATGTGTGATTCAACCAGGCGGTAGCATGCGTGATGAAGAAGTGATTGCCGCAGCAGACGAACATGGCTTGGCAATGGTGCTGACTGGCTTCCGTCACTTCCGTCATTAATTAAGTATTAGGATTAAACAATGAAAGTCATGATTATTGGTGGTGGAGGACGTGAACATGCTTTGGCATGGAAAGTTACACAAAACAAACAAGTAAGCCGCGTATTTGTGGCGCCAGGTAATGCAGGCACAGCGCTCAATCCAGACATGGTCAACGTGCCAATTACCAGTGTGCCTGAATTAGTCGCTTTTGCGCAAAACGAACAAATTGGCATGACCATTGTTGGCCCAGAAGCAACTCTTTCTCAAGGCGTAGTCGATGCTTTCCGTGCTGCTGGTCTGAAAATCTTTGGCCCAACTAAAGCAGCGGCACAACTTGAAAGCTCAAAAGACTTCGCAAAAGCTTTCATGATTCGCCACAGCATTCCGACAGCTGCTTATGCAACATTTACCGATGCAAAAGCTGCACATGACTATGTAAATGCCCAGGGTATTCCGATTGTCATTAAAGCTGATGGCTTAGCTGCCGGTAAAGGCGTTGTGGTTGCGATGTCCTTAGATGAAGCGCACGATGCGATTGATTCAATGTTGTCTGACAATAAATTAGGTAGCGCTGGCGCACGTGTCGTGATTGAAGAGTTCTTAACTGGCGAAGAAGCAAGTTTCATTGTAATGGTAGATGGTAAAAACATCTTGCCACTTGCGACCAGCCAAGACCACAAACGTCTGCTTGATGGCGATCAAGGGCCTAATACAGGCGGTATGGGCGCTTACTCCCCAGCACCTGTCGTAACGCCAACCATTCATGCAAAAGCCATGCGCGAAATCATCAAGCCAACGGTTGAAGGCATGTCCGCTGATGGCATTCCATACACAGGATTTTTATACGCTGGCCTCATGATTAGTCCAAATGGCGACGTCAAAACTTTGGAATTCAACTGCCGCCTGGGCGACCCTGAAACCCAACCAATTCTGATGCGTCTTAAAAGCGACTTAGTTAAATTGACTGTCCATGCAGTTAACGGAACATTAAACCAAGTTGAAGCAGAATGGGATAGACGCACAGCGCTTGGCGTCGTCATGGCCTCTGCCAATTATCCAGATACGCCACGAACTGGCGATGTGATTACCGGCTTGCCAGAAGGTACGAGCGTCATGCAAGTATTTCATGCTGGCACTGCCATGAACGGCGATCAAGTCGTGACCAGTGGCGGTCGCGTTTTATGTGTCACTGCGCTAGGTGAAACTGTGAAGTATGCGCAAGCGCAAGCCTACGAAGCGCTTGATGAAATCAAATTTGACGGTGGGCAATTCCGCAAAGACATTGGCTATCGCGGCGTTAAAGGCTAATCAACATTGAGTGCCCGCGGCCTTAGGCATTTTCTAAAATCTGGCGGGGTTATCGCCTACCCAACAGAATCAGTCTTTGGATTAGGTTGTGACCCCACCAATCGACAAGCTGTAAAGCGCATCTTGCACATCAAAGGCCGCCCGCAACACAAAGGGCTTATTTTGGTCGCTGACTGTTTTTCTCGATTGAAAACTTTTGTTGCCCCGATTAGCGCATCTCAAATACGCACCATGCAAAAATCTTGGGGTAATCCGAAAAAGCCACATACTTGGATAGTGTCCGCGGCAAAGCATTGCCCAAAATGGTTAACAGGTCGCCATAAAAGCATCGCTATCCGCGTCACTAGCCACCCATACACAGCAAAGTTATGTAAAGATACTGGTATGGTCTTGGTATCCACCAGCGCTAACCAAAGTGGTCATCAAGCCGCAAAAACAGTTAAGCAATGTCGTCGTCTTTTTGAACATCAAGTTCAAGTGTTAGCAGGCAAAACTGCTGGAGCAAAAAAGCCATCCACGATACAAGATTTATTGACTGGGAAAATCCTTAGAAAGTAAGCTATGTCAGAAAAAACAACCAACTCAAACGCCGTTTACGAATATCTTCAAGGCTTGCAAAGCCGTATCGTTGAGTCTGTTGAACTGATCGATGATAAGAATTTTCTCAATGATAGTTGGCAGCGGACAGAAGGCGGTGGCGGCACTTCTTGTATGCTTGAAGAAGGCAATGTGTTTGAGCGTGCGGGGGTTGGCTTCTCACACGTCAAAGGTAATAAACTTCCACCTGCAGCTACGACCGCGCACCCAGAAGCAGCAGGCAGAACTTGGGAAGCGATGGGCGTATCTTTAGTTTTCCATCCACGCAATCCATACATTCCAACCGTGCACATGAATGTTCGTTTCTTTGTAGCGAAAGCGCAACCAGGCAAAGATGAGCAAGATATTTGGTGGTTTGGCGGTGGTATGGATTTAACGCCTTATTATGGTTTTGAAGAAGATGCGATACATTTTCACCGCACTTGCCGTGACGCTTTAGCGCCTTACGGCCAAGATTTATATCCAAGCTTCAAACAACATTGTGACGAATATTTCCATCTCAAGCACCGCAACGAGCCTCGTGGGATTGGCGGCATCTTCTTTGATGACTTCAATAAACTGGGTTTTGAGCAAAGTTTCGCCATGCTTAAGGCAGTCGGCGATGCTTTTGTTAGTGCGTACTTACCTATCGTACAACGCCGTAAAGAAAAAGCGTTTGGTGAACAAGAACGTGATTTCCAAGCTTATCGTCGTGGCCGTTATGTTGAGTTTAATTTGGTATTCGACCGTGGCACTTTGTTCGGCTTGCAGTCCAATGGTCGCACAGAGTCCATTCTGCTTTCGATGCCACCTATCGTGAAATGGCGTTATGATTGGAAGCCAGAAGCTGGCAGTGCCGAGGCAAAGCTTTATAATGACTTTTTGATTGATAAAAACTGGTTAGGTCTATGACAACCATTGCAAAAACCAACATTCAAGACTTGCTTAATTTCATTGATGCCAGCCCCAGCCCTTGGCATGTGGTGGCAACCTCAGCTGAGAGACTAAGTAATTCTGGCTTTAAAGCCTTAAATGAATCCAAAGCATGGGCGCTTGATACAGGTGGTCGCTATTTTGTCACGCGTGGCGGCAGTTCAGTGATCGCCTTCACGATTGGCCAAAATGCCCTTCCTGCTTCTGGCTTTAATATGGTCGGCGCACATACTGACTCCCCGGGTCTGCGTCTAAAACCACACGCCGCTTATAGTAGCGATGGATTAATCCGCATTGGCGTTGAAGTCTATGGTTGGCCGATATTAGCGACTTTTGCAGATAGAGATTTAAGTATCGCTGGTCGCGTGAATATTCGCACAGCACTGGGATTTGAAACAAAGCTAATCAAATTCGAAAAGCCCGTTTTAAGATTACCCAACCTAGCGATTCATATGAACCGCGAAGTAAACGACAAAGGCCTAAAATTTAACAAACAAACTGAATTGCCTTTGTTGTTCTCCGAGACAGTGGATGACGTAGAAGCAGATACGCAATTTTTAGAAAAAATCGCAACCTTACTCACGGTTGAAGTTAAAGACATCATCAACTTTGAGCTCAATGTTTTTGATACGCAAAAGGGCGTTATTTGGGGTGCAAATCAAGAGTTTATTGCGAATAGTCAGCTAGACAACCTTGCTTCTTGCCATGCCGCACTATCTGCTTTATTGGCGAATGAAAAACCAAAAAACACCGCAATCTGCGCGCTGTTTGACCATGAAGAAGTTGGCAGTGAAAGTGCAACTGGTGCAAGTGGTAGTTTCTTAGCAGATATTGTTGAGCGCATTAGTCTTCATTTAAACAAAGAAGAAAAATTACGCACTTTAGCCAATAGCTTTTTCATCAGCGCCGATATGGCACATGCGTTTCATCCAAACCATGCAGGGAGTTATGAGCCCTGTCACCATGTGCATATCAACAAAGGCCCTGTGATTAAGACCAATGCTAATCAACGCTACGCCACCAATGCGACAAGTGCTGCAAGGTTTATTACGCTGTGTGAGCAAGCTGGTGTTCCTTATCAACAGTATGCACATCGCACCGATTTAGGTTGCGGTAGCACCATAGGGCCCATTGTGGCCTCTCGCTTGGGCGTTTCTTCTGTCGATGTTGGTTCCCCAATGTGGGCCATGCACAGCATCCGCGAAAGCGCTGGCGTGTTAGACCACGCTTACATGATTCAAGTATTAACAAGTTACTACTCTTAAAAATGAGCCTTTTAAAAAAAAGAATGCCCATGTTAGCCAATCTATTTAAGCAAATCCTTCGCACCAAAGCCGTTTCATCAAAAGAGAACGGCGAGCTAAAACGATGCCTCAGCGCTTTTGACCTCACCTTACTTGGCGTTGGCGCAATTATCGGTACAGGAATTTTTGTGCTCACTGGTATTGCGGCGGCAAACCAAGCCGGCCCAGCGGTGATATTGTCTTTTATTGTCTCGGGCACCGCTTGCGCCTTTGCCGCACTCGCTTATGCTGAACTTGCAGCATCCGTTGGTGGCTGTGGCAGTGCGTACGGCTATAGTTACGTTGCCTTTGGTGAGATTGTTGCTTGGATTATCGGTTGGATTTTATTACTTGAGTACAGTGTATCGGTTGCGGCAGTTGCTAATGGCTGGTCAGGCTATTTTAACAACGCACTTCACGCGATTGGCTCAGGCCTACCTGATGCTTTAACCAAATCCCCTGAGTTGGGCGGCATCATTAATCTGCCAGCCAGTTTAATTATTTTGATTTTAATGGGCCTGCTGATTAAAGGCGCAAAACAAAGCGCGCAACTCAACACTGCGATGGTATTCGTCAAAATCCTCGCCATCATCATCTTTATCAGCGTCGCGGTTTTTAACATACACCCTGAAAACTGGCACCCATTCATGCCTTACGGCTGGTTCAACACTTTGCCAGATGGCAAAACAGTAGGCGTGCTTGCCGG
>CAMCTR010000020.1 GCA_945878605.1 Candidatus Methylopumilus universalis
TCAGGGGCTGACAATGCGTCAATTGGTTTGTTGCCAATCCAAGGAAACAAGTGGATTTCAAGCCTTCTTCGTACCTTGCTTTTGTGGCTGTCCGCCTTGTTCTTCATATGAGTTGCTAGCCATTCCCTAGAAATACTCTCAAAATTATTGGCTGCATTATTTCTATTTGCAGCCTTCTTTGCTTTGCGATGTTCGCTGGGGTTAATGCCCTCGGCTAGAAGCCTTCTTGCTTCATTTCTTTTATCTCTTGCTGTTTTGAGTGAAGTTGCTGGATAAGTACCAAGAGAAATTGAATTTTCATTGCCGTTAAATCTGAATTTTAAACGCCACCATTTGCCTCCAGATGGTGTGATTAGTATGAAAAGCCCATGTTCATCATATATTTTGAAGGCTTTATTAGTAGGTTTTGCGTTGCGTATTGCCGTATCTGATAGGGACATTTTTGGGGTAACTCCATCATTAAGTTGGCGCGTTACCCCCAAACTTACCCCTATTGGTTGGGGTATGTCAAGAAATTGCATGATGCAAATTGAGACAATAAAAAAGCCCAGATGCTTTTAAAAATTGGGCTAGTGACTGTATATGGTTTTGTATGATTCGGTAGTTTGGTGGCTGGGGGCGGAATCGAACCGTCGACACGCGGATTTTCAATCCGCTGCTCTACCAACTGAGCTACCCAGCCATCATTTCTTGATGTTTGCACATCCCGAAAGACCGGCATTATAGCAAACTTAATCTATTGTGACATCCTAAAATAGTAAATCTGTGGCGATTCTGATGGAAATCGACTGCCTTATGCAATAATCGATGCATGAAACTGCAGACTGATTCGAGAGTTTAATGGATGTTTATTTGGTGCGGCATACCACTCCAGATGTGGCGATTGGGCTGTGTTATGGACAAGCTGATGTTGGCCTAGCAGAGAGTTTCGATGCGGAGTGGGCGGCATTAAGACCAAAGCTTGAGCATTTGGTGAACCCTTTAGTTTTTAGCAGTCCACTTCAGCGTTGTGCTCAGTTGGCGCAAAGGGCTGTAAATCATTATTCTTTTCCTGCACCGTTAACAGACTCACGTTTGATGGAGCTAAATTTTGGCGATTGGGAGCTTAAGTCTTGGTGCGATATTCCTCAGGGGATTGTGGGTGAGTGGACGGATGAACACGTTAAGCAAGCGCCGCCCAATGGAGAGTCTTATGCTCACTTGCATCACAGAGCAAAAGAATTTTTATATGATTTGGCTATGCATCAAAACATTAAACAGGCGTTGGTTTTTACCCATGATGGTGTCATCAGAGCATTAGTGGCAGAGGCTTTGAATATGCCTTTGCGAGAAGCTTCAAGGGTGGAGGTGAATTACGGAAGCGTGACCCACATTGCAATAGAGGCAGGAGTCACGCGACTTGAGTTTGTAAACCGTTAAGCGATTTTGCTTTGGTGAGTAACTAGTTTTTGGAATGCTGCTTGGGTAAGCCAAGCAACGCTCAAATAGAACGCTGTGTAGCTAATGTAAGGCGTGTAATACTGAGCAACGCGTTCAGAGAATTCAACGGCAGTTAAAGTATTTACCTTGTCGGAAAATGAATACCAAAAAGCGTTTGATAAGATAAAAGCTAAGCTGGTTGATACCCAAGCGGCAGGAACAAACACACTTAAAGCAAAAGGCTTTACTTGCTTAGCAATATAACGCCCAACGCCCCATACCATTGCATAAGTTGGGATTAACCCCCAATAGCCAAAAGACATGCAGTAATCTGAAACGCCAGCAAAGCCTAGCGCGTAAAAATCCATAGCAAAAGCAGTAACGATAGCGATGGCTAACCAACGTAATTTTTGCATTAGCATACCTGTTAAGAATAGCGCTGCTAATGTGGCATCAGGCAAAAGAACGCTGGTGCCAAAATGACTGCTGCGCGTGAGTAAAATTAACGCGATAAGCGCCATTCCGATGAGCGTTGAATTTTTTGTTTTTAAAGACATAACAAACTCCATTGATATTTTGCGATATTGTAACCCTTATCCGACGGTTTTTGTCGGATAAGGGTTAGGGTTTAAAAATTATAGCTTAGCGTTGCTAATACTGACCTTGGGTCACTTGGGTAGTAGTAGTAGCCGGCATAAAAACTTGGATCGTTTTTATCTTGATAGCCACCGTAGGTTGCATAACGCTCGTTGGTCAAGTTCTTGATAGCCAATCTAAAATCCCACTGATTAATTTTTTTATTCAGATACAAATCGCTGATGATGTAAGAAGGTATTTTTGTGTAGGCGCTTTTATCATTCGCGCCATCGTAATGTTGACTTCCAACATAATTGGTCACTAAGCCCAAAGACCAATCATTGTCGAATTTATAATTCACACGTGCATTGATTAGAAGTTTCGGCACAAGATCAAAAGATTTTCCCTTAAATGGCCCATCTTCATAGACTGCTTCTTGTAACTTTGAGTTTGTATAAAAACTTAGGCGATCCGTAATCAAAGACGCAGTGCTCAAGTAAACGCCTTTTCTTTCAACTATGTTTGCGTCATTGATGTTTTTTTGAGTACCAACGTTATATCGAATTCCATCCTCTGTTCGTGTGTGGAAAACAGAGCTTGAAAGGGTAGTATTACCTATAAAAAAGCTCGAGCCAATTTCTGCCGAACGATCAATTTGAGGGTTGATTAAGCCCCCAAAAAATGTTCGATTATAACTGCTGTCATACCCCCAAAACTCATCAATGTTGGGAAATCGGAAGGATTGACCGTATTTAATATACACTTTCTCAGCGTCTGAAAACTTATAATTAAGCCCCAACTCCCAAGCGTTAGCAGAAGTGGTTTTTTGAGCATAAGATAAGGCGAATCCGTCATCGTCATTAGCACTTATTTGCTGAGTTTGTCTCCTGAATCCGCCAGTTAAATCTAATTTTTCTTGTATTGGCAATCTATGGTGTAAATAGAACGAATTATCGATTAATGAAACACTCGAATTTGAAGAGTAAGAACCAGGGTAAGGGCCTGCACTTATTAAAGATGTATCGTTTTGCGTGCCTGAGGAACGGGCATAATCGTATCCAACGACTAAGCTTCCTAATTTATCCAAGTCTATTTTTAAGCGTGGTGAAAAGTCTATGCGCCATCTGCTATAGTTTGCGTTATAACGAAAATACTGAGGAGGACTCATTAAGGGCGAGTATCCTAAAGTGGGATTATAACCATCTAGTGTATTATCGCCATTCTTGAAAAATTCAGACTGTGTGTTTTTGTAAGAAAAATCACCTTCAAATTTCACGCTATCAGTGAATTCGTGAGTTGCCCCTAATCCTAGTCCGTAGTTGTCATATTTGTTGTTTGCTCCTTTGAAGCAGCTATAAATATCACATTTCACATCACGCGGGCTGCCATATCCAATAGGTGCGTTTACTGAACCAGGCGTTTGATTTTTGTTGTGATTCCCGAAAAATTCTAGATAGGCAGAGCTTTTCTCGAAGTATTGAGTAATGCGGGCATTGATTGAATATTGGTCTGATGCAGTGTTTTGTCGCCAGCCATCTGATTGACTGGCATTGCCTGAAATCTTAAAAAGCGTATCGTTAAATTTGTTCTGAATAATTGCGCTCATGTTGGTTGTACCAAAACTACCTATGGTCGCAGATGCTTGATTAATTGATTTCTGACTTTCATTGGTCACTATGTTAATAACACCACCTACTGCCCGATCGCCATATTGAACCCCTGCACTGCCTTTAATGACTTCGATACGATCAATCGATTTAACAGGGATGATTTCCCATGGTGTAGCGCTGGAATCGATAGGACTCACTCTTTGTCCATTGATTAACACAAGGGTTGTACTGCCTGCAGTGGCTCCATAACCACCAATATCAATAGCTGCCCCTTGGTTGAATTGACCAAGTGCTGTCCCTGTAACATTTAACCCGCCTAGTTGCGAGAGGATCTGCGGGATCGAAGTTGCGTTGATTTCTTGAATATCCTCGCGGCTAATCACCTGAATATTAGCTGGAATATTTTGAATTTTTTCATGGACGCGGGTTGCTGTGACGATGACATCTTTGGCATTAATGTTTGTTTCTGCTGCTAACAATGGCGTACTGAAAAGCAGGCCTATGAGGCCGGCAATGGTGGTTTTTTTCATGATCATTCCTTAGTAAAGGCGTACGTCCCCGTGCGCCGATATATAAAAATGAAAATGCCGAGTGTATGACCCGATAGCGATAAAAAAGATTGTAAGTAGCATTAATCCAATAAGGACTGAACACAACAGAAACCGTCACCCCGCGGCATTTCCATGCTTAGGTTGCGTAGGCCGGTCTCCGGGCTTGTGAGGATACGATTTGCGCCTTCCCAAACTTTCGTTCAGTGGCATGTTGCAAATCTACAATCACTTACCGTTGCGGGGGCAGCATAGGATTTGTTTTATATAAAACGCACCTATTTCCCAGTTTCACCTTTGTTGCCGAAAAGCATCGCGGGCACCTATCAACTTGAGTGCACTATACTAGATTTTGAGCATGCTCGTTTAAGAATTTATTTAAAAACGCTGCCATCAAGGTGCAGTAAAGCTTTCAATGTAATCGCTTATAGGTTGACTAGATAAGGATTTAACAATTATAGTACTTGGATGGATGCTGATTTAAAAGCTTTAGAGGAGAAGATTTCACAACTCGTGCAGTTGTGTAAGTCTTTGCGGGAAGATAACCTCGAAGTTAGACGTTCGCTTACGATAGCGCAAGAGGCTGAACGCCTACTAAAAGCACGTATGCAGCAAGCGCAAATTCGTATTGAAAGCATCATTAATCGCTTACCAGAGGATGTCTTATGAGTGACGTTAAAGGTGTAGAAGTCAATATTATGGGACGTGAGTTTACAATTGCATGCCCAACTGACGAGTGTGAAGGTTTATTGAGCGCTGTTGCCTACCTCGATAAAAAAATGTCTGACATTCGTGACTCAGGAAAAGTGGTTGGTCTTGAGCGCATTGCGATGATGGCAGCACTTAATTTAGCGCACGAGTTACTTACAACACAAACAGGTGGCGTTGACATTGGCGGGATTAAAAGTAAAGTCGCTCATATGCAAAGCTTGGTTGATGCGGCCATCGCAGAGCATAATAATTTGTTTTAATTTGTTCGGTTGGTCTGTTTCTGTATTACAGTTGCGCTTGTTCCCCGCGGTGTTGTTTAGGTTATATATTCCTTGAACTAGTTTCTAGCATAGGTCTCCGTTATTCAAGTTGCTGTGAGCCCGATCCACTGCGGTTGCGCCTAATGCACTTTAGATGGTTACCACTTGAGCCTTTTTGGTTCAGGATGCTAGCCTAAGCTACATGCAGTGGGGAACCCCTTATTTTTTAGCGTAGCGCGTGATATTTCAAGTCGGCTAAGCTTACTTTTTCTAAACATTTCTCATGGCTTGCTTCAAGCACTACAGGCGGGGCAAATCCAGCTTCAGCAGCTTCGTGCCAACGGGCTGCACATAGGCACCATCTGTCTCCTGGTTGAAGCCCTTCAAACCCGTACTCTGGACGAGGTGTGCTGAGGTCGTTACCATGTTGGGCAGAAAAAATTAAAAACTCTTCTGTGACTTGCGCACAAACAGTATGACTCCCAGTATCTTGAGAACCGGTTTCACAGCACCCTGTTCTAGTAAACCCCGTAATTGGATCTAGGCTACAAACTTGCAATGTCGTTCCTAATACATTTTTTGCCATGGCACTACTCACTTTTAAGATTAAGTCAGGTTATGATAAGCGCATATTTGAATAACAGGAATCATAAGGAATAAATAATGCGTTATTGGCTAATGAAATCCGAACCTGCCGATGTTTCTATTGATGATTTAGCGACTTTTCCAAATCAAACGGTTGATTGGTACGGTGTGCGTAATTATCAAGCGCGTAATTTTATGCGCGACCAAATGCAGGTGGGTGATGGGGTTTTGTTTTATCACTCGAACTGCGACCAACCTGGAATTGCGGGCATTGCTGAAGTCTCAACGCTAGCTTATCCAGATCGTTTGCAGTTTATTAAAGACCATAAGTACTTCGACCCCAAAGCCACGTTAGAAACGCCGCGTTGGTTTAATGTAGATGTGAAGTTGGTGCGTAAGACGCGATTGCTCAGTCTTAAAGAAATGCGAGAAAATCCAGTATTAGAGAATTTAAAAATTTTACAGCGCGGTAACCGGCTTTCGATTACGCCTGTTGATCGAAGAGATTGGCAAACGATTATGGCTTTATTAACATAATTTTAATACAAAAAAGCCCTGAAATTTCAGGGTTTTTTTCATTAATCGTGATGGATTAAGGTTGGTCTAAACTACCCATCGATTTCGGATATGTCACTACGCCCCAAGGCATTTCTTTATCAACAACTTCCTTTGTTTTTTCTAGCGTTTCAGTGTCAATTACCATCACTGCTTGAGACTTTCCGCACGCAAGTAAAATCTGTTTGTCATCTGGCGTAAAGCTGAAATGCCAGCAGCGGTTGCCAGTACTGATGTCTTTGATTTTCTCAAAAGTTTTTGCATCATAAACCTGAAGTGCTTTTTCCTTAGATGAAGCTACAAAAATGCGCTCGCCTTTGCGATCGAAAGAAATGCCGTAGGGCGATTGGCCTGTTTCAACCGAACGTGTCACATTGAATTTTTTATCCAACACTAGAAACTTATTACCGTATTCCAAAGTAGCTAAGTAGCTGTTGCCATCAGGCGATACTTTGATACCCCGTGGACGATCGCCATACTCTTTTGTTGAGATGGTTTTGAGTAGTCTGCCTGTCACAAAGTCGTGAATGGTAATGGTGTTATCAGCCTCATTAGTGATGATGATTTTTTTGCCATCTTTTGAAAACTCAATGCCTTCGGTTTCAGGACCGCCGACAATCTCACGAACTTTTTTGCCTTTTTTTAAATCTACAACAGCAATTATGGCTGGTACTTTGTCATCGTCATTCTCTTCTTTAACTGCTTCACCAGGTTTAGGAGGTGGGCCGCCTTTTGAGCTTGGTTCGGTTGAAACGAAAACCAAGCCTTTGTGAATCCGCACAAACTCAGGATTTTTACCTACAGCAATATGTTTAATCAATTGACCACTAGCGCGATCAACGATAGAGACATTGCCATCGTCTTTGTTTGCAGTAATCAGGTACTTTCCATCGGCTGTGACAGCGATGCCACGTGGGCTTTTAGCTTGAATATCAATATTGCTAGTGGCTTCCATGCTGTCCAAATCAATGACAGTTATGCCGCCGTCTTGATTTGAAACATAAGCATTGCCCTTCTCGCCAGCAATGCTGGAAAGACTGGTTGCTGAAAAAATAAGTGTCGCTACAAGGAGTGAAAGGTGTTTCATGTGAATATTTCCTCAATATTGATAAGCATTGATTTTACTTAATTCTTTGATTTTTTGGTGCTATCGACAATCAAGTCGGGAATTTATCCTAAAAATAGTTTGTAGGCTAGGTTGTTACTTTCATCCCAATACGGATAACCTAATTTGTCTAAGAAAACTTTGAACGCTACACGGTCGCTAGGTGGGACTTGCATGCCCACTAATACACGGCCGTAGTCTGCGCCATGATTGCGGTAGTGGAATAAGCTGATATTCCAGTCGTGTCCCATGGTCTCGAGGAAATTCATGAGCGCGCTAGGTTTTTCTGGGAACTCAAAACGATAAATTAATTCATTGGTCGCTTGCGGGGCATGTCCTCCCACCAAATGGCGTAAATGTAATTTGGCTACTTCGTTATCGCTAAGGTCTAACGCAGGCAAGTCATTGGCTTTAAGCATCTCAACTAGCTGACTAGGCGCATTATCATCATTAATTGCAATACCCACAAAAATATGGGCTGATTGTGGGTCAGAATAACGGTAGTTAAATTCCGTGATACTGCGACCGATTAACAACCGGCAGAATTTTTTGAATGAGCCCGGTTTTTCTGGAATCGTCACCGCTAAAACCGCTTCACGTTTTTCACCAATCTCGGCGCGCTCCGCCACAAAGCGCAAACGATCAAAATTCATGTTGGCGCCAGAGGCAATACCCACCATGGTTTTGCCATGCATGTTGTTACGTTTGATGTACTCTTTCATGCCAGCAACCGCCAGTGCGCCAGCTGGCTCTAAAATAGAGCGTGTGTCTTCAAACACATCTTTAATCGCCGCGCAGATGGAGTCGTTATCCACTAAAATCATTTCATCCACATATGCTTGGCAAAGCTTGAATGTATTTTCGCCCACTTGCTTCACCGCAGCCCCATCAGCAAATAGGCCGACTTGATCTAACATCACACGCTTGCCCGCTTTGAGCGATTGTGTCATTGCATCTGCATCGATTGCCTCTACGCCAATGACTTTAATTTCTGGACGTAAGGCTTTCACATAAGCGGCTATGCCGGCAAGCAAGCCACCCCCGCCCACGCAGCAGAATATCACTTCGATAGGTTCTGGATGCTCGTTGAGTATTTCCATGGCAATCGTGCCTTGACCAGCAATCACTTCAGGGTCGTCGTAAGGGTGAACAAAAGTGAGACCTTCAGATTTTTCTAGTTCTAGTGCATGTAAATAAGCGTCTGAATAAGAGTCACCAAATAGCACAACCTCGCCCCCACGGCTTTTTACCGCATTAACCTTAATGAGCGGGGTGGTGGTTGGCATCACAATCACGGCGCGACAGCCTAGTTTTTGAGCAGATAAAGCGACGCCTTGCGCATGATTTCCCGCAGAAGCAGCTATCACTCCGCTTGCAAGCGCCTCTTTTGATAAGTGCGCCATCATGTTGTAGGCGCCGCGAATCTTAAATGAAAACACAGGCTGCATGTCTTCGCGTTTCAGCAGTAAACGGTTATCCAAACGCGCTGATAGATTCGGTTGATATTCAAGCGGTGTTTTTTTTGCCACATCATAGACGCGAGCGTTACGAATTTTTTCTAAGTAGTCGTTTTTCATTCAGTCTTGCAAAGTGTATGATTGAGGGTAACTTGTAATTATAAAGAAAACGCATCATTAAAGAATTTTATTATGCAATTTGAAGGATAAAAGAACATGCCAACGCAAGACGAATTAAAACAACAAGTCGCAAAAGCGGCAGTCGGATATGTAAAAGGCGGCGTTATTGGTGTCGGTACGGGCTCTACCGCTAATTTCTTCATTGATGAACTTGCAAAAGTAAAAGCAAAAATTGACGGTGCTGTGGCTAGTTCAGAAGCGACAGCACAGCGCTTGCGTGCACATGGTATTGAGGTTTTTGATTTAAATGCAGTTGATGGCATGGAAATTTACGTGGATGGCGCGGATGAAGTTACCGAACATCTTCATATGCTTAAAGGTGGCGGTGGTGCGTTAACGCGCGAGAAAATCGTTGCAGCCTGTGCAAAAAGCTTTATCTGTATTTGCGATGAGAGCAAATATGTTCCAGTATTAGGTAAGTTCCCATTGCCAGTTGAAGTGTTGCCGATGGCCCGTAGCTTCGTAGCCCGTGAGTTGGTGAAACTTGGCGGTCAGCCAAAACTTCGCGATTTTACAACGGATAACGGTAATGTGATTTTGGATGTGCATGGTTTAACGATTAGCAATCCAATTGAAATGGAAGCTAAAATCAATCAAATCGTGGGTGTTGTGACAAATGGTTTATTTGCTGCACGTGCGGCAAACGTCCTTTTGTTGGCCACTGCTCATGGGGTTAAAACTTACACCTCAAAATGACATCAAAATGTTATGAACAAGGACTATACTAAATCCTTTTCGCTATCAATTTTTGTTAAGGATATTCTTAATGCAAACCGAGCACACCAATAAGCAGTACGACGCTGAACTTGAAGCTGTGCGAGCAAAAGTCCTGCAAATGGGCGGCTTGGTTGAGCAGCAGATTATAAACGCGCTAGAGTCATTGATAAGCGTTAATCCGAAACTCGCTCAAGACGTAATGCAGGCTGATCATCGAGTCAATGCACTAGAAGTGCAAGTTGACGAAGACTGTAGTCATATTATTGCG
This sequence comes from Candidatus Methylopumilus universalis, assembly GCA_945878605.1. Lineage (GTDB taxonomy): Bacteria > Pseudomonadota > Gammaproteobacteria > Burkholderiales > Methylophilaceae > Methylopumilus_A > Methylopumilus_A universalis_B. Next base: position 9,992 of record CAMCTR010000020.1, read on the forward strand.
CGTCGCCAGCCAGCTGCTGGTGATTTGCGCATGATTATGATGGTCGTTAAAACGATTACCGATCTTGAGCGTATTGGCGACGAAGCAACAAAAATTGCACGCGTTGCGCAAAAGATTTACGAGTCAGACCGGATGTATAAACCACGATTTAACGAAATTAAAACTATGGTGACTTTGGTGCGTGAAATGTTGCGTACTGCCTTGGATGCCTTTGCCCGATTAGATGTGACTAGAACCGTTGAAGTTGCGCGTCAGGATGAGCAAGTGGATGAGCAGTTCCGTGCAGCGATGCGTCAATTGATAACCTTTATGTTGGAAGATCCGCGCACAATTTCAATGTCATTGGAAGTATTGTTTGTGGCAAAAGCGATTGAGCGTATTGGCGACCATGCTAAAAACATCGCTGAATATGTGGTTTACATGGTTAAGGGTAAAGACGTTCGTCACATCACTGTGGATGAGATGGAGCGCGAAACACTCGCACCATAATTTTTTGTTTTTTTGTTAGAAGAATAAAGGTTGGTCTTGGTCAATAGAAAACCAACTTTCTCTGAAATTGCCGCGGTTGATTTAGGCTCTAATAGTTTCAGATTGCAACTTGCAAGGGTGGTCGATGACGACCTCATTTTTCACGACTCCTTGCGTGAGGTCGTTAGGCTTGGCGCGGGGCTTAGTGAAGATAAAACCCTCAGTGATGAAGCATTAAATCGAGCAATTGATTGCCTCAATCGTTTTGGTGAACGCCTGCGAGGGCTTCCTCCGCAAGCCGTGCGCGCAGTTGCTACGAACACTTTCCGTGTTGCAAAAAATGCTCCCCAACTCCTAAAAGCTGCGCAAAGTGCGCTTGGATTTCCTATTGAAATTATTGCTGGCCGTGAAGAAGCTCGTATGATTTTTGTGGGGGTAAGCCATAGCCTGCCTAAAGCTGAACATAAGCGCTTGGTGATTGATATTGGGGGAGGCTCTACTGAGTTTATTATCGGTGAAGGTTTAGAGCCGATTGAAATGGAAAGCCTCTATATGGGCTGTGTGAGTTACAGCTTGAGATATTTTCCTGATGGCAAAATCACTGAGGAAGCTTTTGAGCGTGCACAAATTGCTGCCGCTACAGAAATCCAAAGCATCTCTAAAAATTTCAAATCTAAACACTGGCAAGAAGCCGTTGGTTCTTCTGGGACTGCGCGCACTTTGGGTGAAGTGCTACGACTCAATGGTTTGACTGATGGTGCTGTGACTTTAGATGGCTTGTATCAACTACGCCAACTACTTGTTAAATCCAAAGAAGTTAAAAAGATTGAATTGAATGGATTAAGTACTGACCGCTCCGCTGTGATTTCAGGTGGTTTGGCCATTATGCTCGCCGCTTTCGAGGGCTTAAATATTGATAAGCTAACCGTTGCGAATAGTGCATTGCGAGAGGGCGTGCTTTACGAATTGCTTGGGCGTATGCAACATGATGACACTAGGGACTCCACCGTCAATAGCTTTATGCGTCGCTATCATGTGGACAGAGAGCAAGTGAAGCGAGTTCAACTGATGGCGTTAGTATTGCTTTCGCAAGTTGAACATAAATTAAGCATGGATGTTGCTGTCGCTAAGCAACATTTAATCTGGGCAGCGAAACTGCATGAAATTGGTGTTTCAATCGCTCATGGTGGATACCATAAACATTCTGCGTACATTATTGAAAATGCTGATATGCCAGGTTTTTCTAAAATGGAACAAGAGGCCTTAGGTTTCCTTGTTCGCGCTCAAAGAAGGTCGCTCACAAAAATGGAAATGCCATTGCTTTTAGAGGACCGCACAGCGTTAGTGATGATTTTTAGATTAGCTGTTTTATTCCATCGAAATCGTTTAGATATCACGCCACCAGAGCTCAACTTGGCTTGGCACAAAGCTGGTTTTGGTTTGGATGTTGCGCCTGGCTGGCTGGCAAAGAACCCTTTAACGGATGCCGAGCTAGCCAGCGAGATAGTTTGTTGGAAAGATCTGAATATCGACTTGTCACTCGCTTAACTCTTCGATGTCTCCTGAGGAGGTAAGTCTTGACCATACATCTGCATCAATGCTTGTTGCGCTGAGTTTTGAGTTCCGCGTTTATGTGCTAAATGATAAGTGCCATCTGGCATCATTTCCCAAGCATTTATATTGTCTTTAAGATAAATATCTAAGCCTTCTTGGATCACCCGTTTTTTTACTTTTGCGTCTAGAATTGGGAAGCACACCTCGATGCGTTTGAATAAATTGCGGTACATCCAATCAGCACTCGATAAATAGACGTTTTCTTCACCTTCGTTCAAGAAGTAAAAAATACGCGTATGCTCTAAGAATCGACCGACGACTGAGCGAACTCTGATGTTTTCAGAAACGCCAAGCACGCCAGGCTTGAGCGCGCAAACACCGCGTACCAATAAATCAATTTGAACGCCAGCATTTGATGCATCATATAAAGCTCTAATCACATCCTCTTCTAGCAGTGCGTTCATTTTTGCGATGATGCGTGCTTTTTCCCCTGATTTTGCAATCTCAGATTCTTTATTAATCGCCTTAATCAAATTGCTTTGCAATGTGAAAGGGGATTGCCAAAGGTGATGGAGTTTGTTTGATTTTCCTAAGCCGGTGAGCTGGGCAAATACATCGTTCACATCAGCACAAATTTCTTCGTTGCATGTGAACAATCCAAAGTCTGTATAAAGCTTGGCGGTCCGTTGGTGATAATTGCCTGAAGCAAGATGGGCATACCGGCGCAATCCCCCGTCTTCACGGCGGACAATCATGGCCATTTTTGCATGTGTTTTGTGACCGACGACGCCATAAACAACGTGAGCGCCAGCATTTTCGAGCTTGGCTGCCCAGTTGATATTAGCTTCTTCATCGAAGCGTGCAAATAACTCAACCACGACGGTGACTTCTTTACCTCGCTTGGCAGCTTCGATTAAAGATTTCATTATGGTAGAGTCAGCGCTAGTGCGATAGAAAGTTTGTTTGATGGCTAGTACATCTGGGTCTTCAGCTGCTTGCGTGATGAAATCAATCACGGCGTTGAAAGACTGGTAAGGATGATGAACTAAAATATCTTGTTTTCGAATCGCCTTAAAAACGTCCGTTTCTTTTATTAATTCTTTCGCTTTAGATGCGGTGTAAGGTGGATATTTAAGTGCTGGCTTATCCACTAAGTCAGGAATTTGCATCAAGCGCACTAAGTTAACAATGCCATTTACTTGGTATAAGTCTTCTTTATGCAAGCCAAATTGGCCTAGCAAAAAGTTCGACATCTCAGTTGGGCAGTTGTCCGCAACCTCAAGACGAACACCATCCCCAAATTGACGATGGGATAGTTCGCCTTGTAGTGCAATTCTTAAATCTTTAGCTTCTTCATCATCGAGCGTTAATTCGCTGTCGCGGGTAACGCGGAATTGGTAGCAACCTTTTACCGTCATGCCTGAAAATAATTCATTCACATGCGCGTGCAAAATGGATGATAAAAACACAAAGCCGTGATCACAGCTCGCAATCTCAGTTGGTAAGCGAATGACACGTGGTAAGGCTCTTGGGGCCTGAACAATCGCGATGCCTGAGTTCCGGCCGAATGCGTCTTTGCCATCTAGCTCAACTGCAAAATTTAAGCTCTTGTTTAAAACGCGAGGAAACGGATGGGCTGGATCAAGCCCAATCGGGGTAAGAATCGGCATCAACTCTCTAAAGAAAAAATCTCGAATCCAAAAGCGCTGTGCATCGTTCCAACTTGTGCGGCGAAGAAAATGGATGTTTTCTTCAGCGAGCTTTGGGAGCACGACATCATTGAGAATTTTGTATTGATGTGCCACTAAAATATGCGCCTCGGCACTAATTTTTGCGAACGCTTGCTTTGGTAAAAGCCCGTCAGGCCCTGTTTGCTGATGGTTGTATTTAATTTGGTCTTTAATGCCAGCAACGCGGACTTCAAAAAACTCATCCATGTTGCTACTAAAAATACAAAGAAACTTAAGGCGCTCTAGTAAAGGCACGCGCTCATCTTCAGCTTGAGAGAGTACGCGTTTGTTGAAAGCGAGTAAGCCTAATTCACGGTTTACGAAGTGTTCTGAGTTCAATTTGATGTCATGCGACAAAATAATCCTAGACTGTAAGTACCAATGATGATGATTTTATGACAAAAGCGATTTGGTGATCTAATTACGCTTGTGGTGGGACATAACCACTTGCTTTGTCTGCGCCATCACCAAAGAAATAAGCTTCGGTTTGCTCTTTGAGGTATTGACGTGCTTGCGCATCAGCAAGGCTTAAGCGATTTTCATTAAGTAGCATGGTTTGTTGTTTGAGCCATCCTGCCCAAGCTTCTTTTGAAACGCTTTCAAAAATCTTGAGCCCCAGTGGACCAGGGTAAGGTGGAAAGTCCATGCCGTCGGCTTCTTTTCCTAGTTTGATGCATTTAACAGTACGTGCCATAGTTGTCTCTTTTTTAACAAAAAATTCTTTGGAGTGTTCATGATAGCGCAAGCGCAAAGACACTGCACCTAAGTATCAATTAAATACCGAACTAAAACTCACCTCGTAATCCAAATAAAACTGAGCGACCACCCATCGGCGCGATTTCCTTTAAGAATGAGCTATGGTCGCGGATGTCTTCATCTAATAAATTCCTTGCTTTCGCAAAGGCTTCCAAGTTAAGAGCTGTTTTGAAGCGGTAGCTAATAGTGGCATTGACTAAGGTATATCCATCAGTGGCTAATTCGTTCGTCGCAACCCTATCTTGTTTAAATCCATGCAGAACATCAATTTTAGAAGCAAAATCGCCAAGTTTATAATCAAGACCTGTGCCGATTCGCATCGGTGCAATTCTGGAGAGCGGTGTATCGGTTATTTCGTTTGTTGCCCTAACATAATCTCCTCGCACATTCAGATCTAGGTCGCCAACTCCCTCATAAATACGAAATTTACCTTGTGCTTCCATCCCTGTAAAAGAAGCTGGCACACCAACTGTTTTAGCTTCAGCTAAACTAAAAGTATCATCTTGCGTTAAGTTTTGATACCCATCTTTGTCTCTATAACGCCCTGTATTATAGATGTTTATAAAATTATCAAATTTAGTGTAGAAACCACCTAAGCTAAAGCTATGTTTGTCTGTTTTCCACCGAATTTGAGCATCTATGCCATTAGCTTTTTCAACAACCACCTTTGCTAACCCCATTGAGCTTTGAGTTAATCCAATTTCATACTGATTGGTTGCGATGTGCGGACCATTTGAAAATAGTTCGTTCTGGGTGGGGGCTCGCTCGGTATGCGTTAGATTGGTTGCAATGCCCCATTGCTCATCAATGCTCAATAAAGCCCCAGCAGAAAGATTTTTTGGGGTGAATTGTTTGGATGTAGCATCGCCAAACTTAGGAAGCAGGGTAATAGGATCGTCCGCTCCACCGCCTGCTGATTTGACTGTGGTCTTATCAATTCGACCACCTGCAGAAAGTTTGAGTCGTTCAATGGGTAATTCTTCGTATAGATAAACGCCTTGGCTAGAGGTGTGCGTCGATGGCATAAAGGCTTCATCACCCAAGGCTGAAAATCTTGTGTTTTGGGTTTGGAGTCCAATGACCCCAGATAAATTCCCTATTTTGGCATGGCCTGCTTCAATTGTGCTCTCAACGCCTTTATTTAAAAAGGTGGTGCCAATCTTAGCATCGTCAATTTCCTGATGTTTATAATCAGTGAACGCCATACGAAATTTAATTCGCTCTATAAAGGTGTCTAGATGGTGTACTTCAGATGACAAATCCCAGCGCTTACTCTTCATGTCTACTTTGACCGTTGGCTCAGCCACTGTGCCATAAAAGTTGTTAAATTCAGAATATGAGACGCCGACATGGCCTTTGTCGAATGTTAATGATCCGCCAAATGCACCTCCATCCGACTTGGCACCGCTGTTCGCAAGTTTGCCATTGTTCACATGGTCTGCTTTTCCGGAGTTGATGAGTTTATTTTGAGCACTATTTGGAATACTCATGTCATCTGTTCTTCTTGTGTAAACATCGGCGTGAATAGCAAACGTGCCATTGCCCACGTCAATCACCGCTGCGCCGCTGCGCTCATTGTTTGCTCCACCAAACCTTGTTTCTCCCCGCCCCATGACGCCATTTAATGGTTCTTTGGGAATACGGTGATCAATGACATTCACCACGCCGCCCACAGCGCCTGCGCCATAAAGCACTGTGGCTGGACCTCGAATGACTTCAATTTGTTCTGCTATTAAAGGATCTACCGCAACTGCATGGTCAGGGCTAAGTGCGGAGGCGTCTAGTGCACCCACACCGTTTTGCATAATTCTGACGCGGTCGCCATCCATGCCTCTAATGACGGGGCGTGAGGCATTAGGTCCAAAATAAGTAGAGCTGACTCC
>CAMCTR010000021.1 GCA_945878605.1 Candidatus Methylopumilus universalis
CTTCAAATGAAGGGTTCTCAGTGGTTGCACCAATAAAGGTAATTAAGCCACTTTCAACAAAAGGTAAAAATGCATCTTGCTGGCCTTTGTTAAAACGATGCACCTCGTCCACAAACATAATGGTACGGCGACCCGATTGTTGCAGTGTATGCTCCGCTCGCTCAATCGCCTCACGGATATCTTTAATGCCCGACAGTACTGCGGAAATAGGGATAAACTCAGCATCCGCCGTGTTGGCAATTAAACGCGCCAATGTAGTTTTACCAACACCTGGTGGACCCCACAAAATCATAGAGGGTAGCTTGCCTGACTGAAAAGCTAAACGGAGCGGCTTGCCTTGCCCTAGCAAATGCGACTGCCCAACAACCTCATCTAACGTTTGCGGACGAAGCTGTTCAGCGAGCGGCGCTTGAGGTTGATTGGGAGCGAAAAGACTATTCAACAATGCAAAGCGCCTATTTTATTGGCTCAGCACATCTGCATCTGCAGGTGGAGTGAATTTAAAAATCTCAGCGGATATTTTAGGATTTTTTTGCACGTTGGTAAAAACGATGGCTGTTCGATTACCAAAACTATCGTGCAACTCCATCTCCATCAAGGCGTCATCCTTAAAGCCTAGAAATGCACGTTCGAATCCAGTTTCTTTAACTTTAGGGACTGCCAACACCCATTCAAGAACGCCCTTACGGCTGGTATCTTTAATGGCGAAGAGACGCTCCATTTCTTTTCCACCTGCCAACAAAGCGGCTGGACCAGAGCCGACTGCTTTGCTGAAAGACCTAACGGTCACTTGGCTCAAATCTGGGTCGTATAACCATACTTTTTCGCCATCCCCCACAATGATTTGCACGAAAGGCTTATCGTAATCCCACCGAAATTTACTAGGCTTTTGCAAGTGCATGATACCTGTTACATCTTGCGTTTTATGCCCTTGCTTATCAGTCACCACTTGATGAAAGTTAGCTTGCGCGGTTTGGATATTCTGAAAATATTCTTTCATACGCTCCAAACCCGTTGCGCTTGCAGTTTGCGCAAAGAGAAAGAATAAAGTTAACAACAATCGTGTCATGATGACTTTCATTAAATTAATCTTGGTTCGTATTAGGCGCTAACACTTCGCGATTACCATTACTTTGCATGGATGAAACCAAACCCGCACGCTCCATTTCTTCAATCAAACGGGCTGCGCGGTTGTAACCAATCCGCAATTGTCTTTGCACAGATGAAATTGATGCCCGACGGGTTTTCATTACAATCGCCACCGCTTCGTCATACAAGGGGTCGGACTCGCCACCAGTGCTTTCCATGTCACCCAACTCGCTACCCTCTTCAGTGCCGCCAGTCAGGATGCCCTCAATGTAATTAGGCTCGCCTTGGGTTTTAAGATGCTGCACCACACGGTGCACTTCCGCGTCGCTCACAAAAGCACCGTGAATACGTTGCGGGTAGGTTGTACCAGGTGGCTGATAAAGCATGTCACCCTGCCCCAGTAAGGCTTCTGCACCCATTTGATCAAGAATGGTACGAGAGTCAATTTTGCTAGATACTTGAAATGCAACACGCGTCGGAATATTGGCTTTAATCAAACCAGTAATCACATCCACTGAAGGGCGCTGCGTTGCCACCACCAAGTGAATACCGCAAGCACGTGCTTTCTGTGCCAAACGGGCAATTGGTTCTTCAACCTTCTTACCTACGACCATCATCAAGTCAGCCAACTCATCAATCACAATGACAATTAGTGGTAATTCATCTAATGGCTCTGGACTATCCGGCGTTAGCGTAAATGGATGCGTAATTGGATTCCCATCTTTAATCGCATCGCGCACTTTGACGTTGTAGCCCGCAAGGTTACGCACACCAAGGACTGACATGAGCTTATAACGACGCTCCATCTCCGCCACTCCCCAATTAAGGGCATTCGCAGCTTGTCGCATATCAGTAATTACAGGGGCTAATAAATGTGGGATGCCTTCATAAACAGAGAGCTCCAACATTTTCGGGTCTATCAAAATCATACGGACTTTGCTAGCTTCGGCTTTGTAGACCAAGCTCAATATCATCGCATTAATCGCAACCGATTTTCCTGAGCCGGTGGTACCCGCAACCAGCACATGGGGCATTTTAGCCAAATCAGCCACCACAGCTTTGCCCGCAATGTCTTTACCCATGGCAATCGCTAGAGGTGAACTCACATCCGCATAAGCTTGTGATCCCATAATCTCAGAAAGATAAACAATTTGACGTTTAGGATTAGGAATCTCCAAGCCCATGCAACTCTTGCCAGGAATAGTTTCAACGACACGAATACTGACCACAGAAAGCGCACGCGCTAAGTCTTTTGATAGATTAAGCACTTGGCTACCCTTCACGCCAGCCGCCGGCTCTAGCTCATATCGGGTAATCACAGGGCCAGGCATTGCTGCAAGGACTTTGACTTCAATGCCGAAGTCCATCAACTTGCGCTCAATGAGGCGTGAAGTAAACTCGATTGTTTCAGCCGATTGCACCTCAATCTCACCCTTAGGCTCATCAAGCAAATGAAGTGGCGGCAAAGGTGAATCTGGCAGAGTAGCAAATAGTGAAACTTGGCTTTCTCTTTGCACACGCTCACTCTTGGGAATTTCAAACACAGGTTTTTCGATTTGAATCGGCACACGGTCTTCGATGCGCTTACGTTCCTGTTCCACAAACTCAGTCCGTTGTTGCTCGGCAATCTTACCTGCTTCACGGTCTTTTTTATCGCGATACTTATACAATATAAATTGGTAAGTACCTATCAGCGCCGAGCCAATTTTTTCAACAATCAATATCCATGACCAGCCCGTAAATAAACTAAACCCTGCAGCCATCGCAAACAGCAAGACCAATGTTGAGCCAATAAAGCCGAGTGAGTCACGAATCATTGTGTCGAAAATATTACCAATCATACCACCCGCATCTTGCGGTAAAGTTGCGGGCAGATGAATCAGGTGCCCATATTCCAAGCAGGATGATGACAGTAGCAGCATGCCAAACCCAAAGAAATTTAGAAAAAGTAGCGGCTTACGACCTTGCGCAACCACATCAAGACGCAAATAAACCAACCAAATTGCATAGAAAGCAAATACCGCAAACCACCATGCAGAGAAGCCAAACATATAAAGCATCATGTCTGAAATCCAAGCGCCAACGGCACCACCAGCATTATGAATGACAGCATTTTCACTTGCGCTATGTGTCCATGATGGATCATCGTGATAATAAGACGCTAAAATCAGCACAAGATAAAGGCCAATGACCGCAAAAAATAGCCACCAAGCCTCTTTGGCGAGGCCTGCACTTTCAGCGTCAACTTGCTTACTCACGTTAGATGTATTCACTGTTTTTTTATTGAAGAACAAAATAATGAGTCACTCGAAATATTGATAAAAAAGGCAATGCGAATACTCGCGAAAATTGGTTTTAATTATAGCAGTATCAATCCCAATAAAGCATGGCACTCAAAGATAAGGCTCATGCTATTTTAAAGCAGTTAAAACGGCCTATCCAAAGAAATTTCTTTCAGCCACAATATCGTTCAAATTTAACAATCCAATTGCGTTAAAATAATAGCTAATTATTTTTGCTTCGACTATTAGGAGTTTCAAACCATGACCACAAAACACGCCCACCTTCTTATTTTGGGCTCAGGTCCTGCTGGTTATTCAGCCGCCGTCTATGCCGCACGCGCTAATTTAAAACCAGTGCTCATTACAGGCATCGCGCAAGGAGGCCAATTAATGACCACAACCGAAGTTGACAACTGGCCTGCTGACGCCGATGGTGTGATGGGTCCTGAATTGATGGCGCGCTTTCAAAAGCACGCTGAGCGTTTTAACACTGAAATGATTTTTGACCATATTCACACCACACACCTCAAAGAAAAACCAATACGCTTAGTGGGCGACTCTGGAGACTACACTTGCGATGCCTTAATCATTGCAACAGGCGCTTCAGCTAAGTATTTAGGGATCCCTTCAGAAGAAAAATTCTCAGGCAAAGGCGTTTCTGCTTGCGCGACTTGCGATGGTTTTTTCTACCGTAATCAAGAGGTCGCCGTCATTGGTGGCGGTAATACCGCGGTGGAAGAAGCGCTTTATCTTGCCAACATTGCAAGCAAAGTGACCCTGGTTCATCGTCGCGACAAATTCAAAGCTGAAGCGATTTTGATCGACAAGCTGATGGACCGCGTTAAAGAAGGGAAAATCGTGCTTGAGCTTTTCTCAACGCTGGACGAGGTGTTAGGCGACGACATGGGTGTGACTGGTATGCGTGTTAAGAATGTTGATTCTGGCACAACTAAGGATATCGAGCTTCGTGGCGTATTTATTGCCATCGGCCACAAACCAAATACCGATATTTTTGAAGGGCAGCTTGAAATGGAAGGGGGTTACATCGTCACCCAAACAGGCCGCCAAGGCAACTTTACAGCTACCAGCATCCCGGGTGTATTCGCAGCGGGCGATGTGCAAGACCACATCTATCGCCAAGCAGTCACCAGCGCTGGTACAGGCTGTATGGCGGCTTTAGATGCTGAACGCTACCTCACAAGTCTTAAATAATTAGCATCGCTTGATTAAGGCAAAATGCCATGACAGGCAACGCAAGAATCAAAAATATCGAAGAAGCCAAGCGCCTGTTGCTAGCTCAAAAAAAAGCACAGGCGCAAGCGGCTGAAGAAGCAAAAGCCCTTGCACTCAAAAATGAGGCCGAAAAAGCCGAAGCGCAAAAGCTAGAAGATTTATTCAAGGCAGCTGTCAAAGATGCCAGGCCTTTGACTGCGGCTCGCATTTTTCATCAAACACCCAAACCTAAACCTATTCCTCAACAATTTATTCGCGATGAGCAACAAGCCTTGGTGGATTCATTAAGTGATTACTTTCCATCTTATGAACTAGAGAGTGGCGAAGAATTACTTTACTTACGTGAAGGGCAATCACCTGCCGTGCTGAGCAAATTAAGGCGCGGTCATTGGGTAGTACAAGCCAACCTAGACTTACACGGCATGATTAGCGATGAAGCCCGTGCAATGGTGGCTACTTTCTTAGCTGAGTGTAAAAAACGAGGCATCCGCTGTGTGCGTATCGTACATGGCAAAGGTTTAGGCTCTCGCAACAAAGAACCTATTTTAAAAAACAAAGTACGTCATTGGTTGATGCAAAAAGATGAAGTGATCGCCTATGCGCAAGCCAGAGCAAATGACGGTGGAAGTGGAGCAGTGATCGTGCTTTTAAAAGCCTAAACTGGCGACTGAATTAAACAAACCGCCTCAGCGGCAATCCCTTCGCCACGGCCAGTAAATCCTAGTTTTTCAGTGGTCGTTGCTTTCACATTCACTTGGTATCTTTCAACGCCACAATCACTGGCGATATTCACACACATCGCTTCAATATGTGGCGCCATCTTAGGTGCTTGCGCAATGATGGTTGCATCCACATTACTGAGCTCATAGCCATGTTGCTTTAACAATGCCACAACTTGACGTAATAGCTTTCTTGAGTCCACACCTTTGTAATTTGCATCCGAATCTGGAAAGTGCTTCCCGATATCCCCCAAGCCCGCCGCACCAAGCATTGCATCGCTAATGGCATGCAACAAAACGTCGGCGTCTGAATGCCCTAACAAGCCTTTTTCATAGGCGATTTCTACGCCGCCAATAATACACTTACGGCCTTCGACCAATTGATGCACATCAAAGCCATGTCCAATTCTTATCATTATTTTGCCTTTTGAAGCGCTGCTTGTTTAATATCTGCGGCAATAATGGCTTCAGCCAAGGCTAAATCTTGCGGATAAGTAATTTTTAGATTACGTAATTGGCCCGTGACTAACTTTGGACTCAAACCCAACGCCTCTAACGCTTGCGCTTCATCGGTAGGCGCGCCACCGGATTGCGTTAAGGCTTCTTTCAAAATTCCATATCGAAACATTTGCGGGGTTTGTGCTTGCCATAATCCTTCCCGCGGCTCAGTCATTGCAATACGTTGTTCTTTATTCGCACGCTTCAAGGTGTCAGCCAATGGAATCGCCAGCAAACCGCCCACTTCATCTCCTTGCACTTCATCAAGTAAATAATCCAAAAGCGCATGCGTCAGACCTGGGCGCGCAGCATCGTGCACCAGCACCCAATCTTCAACATCAACACTCAATACATTTAGGGCATTAAGCACTGTTTTGGCACGCGTTTCGCCACCGCAATGCAATATAGATAATTTTGGATGATGAATATTATGTGCTTGCCAATGCGCATCTTTAGCACTGAGTACAAGATACACTGAAGCAATCCGTTCACACGCCAAAAAAGTGTCTAGCGTCCAAGAAATAATGGGGCGACCTAGTAAAGAAAGATACTGCTTAGGCAGAACGGTTGCCATCCGACTACCAGAGCCGGCGGCGGGAATGATCACGTGGAATTTTGCCATGCTACTTTATTGAATTAACGGCAAGGGAAAATAAGTACAATTAATTAAGCCAGCAGTGCTTGATGCTGAATAATTGCTTCTTTAACGATTGGTTCCAAGCCTTTGCCTTCTTGCTGGGCATGCTCAATCAACTGCAAACGCATACTAAGCGCCCAAAAACGCTTGAGGTGCATCACAATATCTTTCTTCGCCTGCTCTTGATCAGGGGATGACTTAAAAAATGTGCCAATTTGGTTGGCCATGGTAATCAACTGCTCGACATTCATTACTCTATCCTTGGACTATTTTTTCTTTGGACTGTCTTTTGTTTAAACCAAACGCTCTGGATGGGTATACACCACAAATTGCTCAAAACGCGCAAAACCCACTAATGTCACGCCACACTGCTCAGCGACGCGAACTGCCAAACCAGTTGGCGCTGAGATCGCCACTAACATTGCTACACCAGCGACAGCCACTTTCTGAACCATCTCATAACTCGCACGGCTTGTGGTTAACACAAAGCCTGCTTCTGTTCCCTGCTGAGCTCTAGCGCCTAGCAATTTATCTAAAGCGTTGTGACGACCTACGTCTTCACGCACCATGGTAACATCGCCATTAGGGTTCACCCAAAAGCTCGCATGAGTAGCCCCTGTTTCTGATTGCAGCACTTGCTGACTCGCTGCATTTTTAAGTGCTTTAAGCAAAGCAGCTTTATCAAACACATCTTTTGAGATATTCACGCCATCTGGTAAACGCAATGCTTGCTCCAAACTCTCTGCGCCACAAAGCCCACAGCCAGTTCTACCTGTCATGCTTCTGCGTCTATTTTTGAGCTGAGAAAATCGCCCACTGGCGATGTCCATTTTAAGCTCAATGCCAGATGCTTGCTGAACAACTTCAATTCCATAAAGCTCTTTTGGACTATTTAAGATACCTTCAGCTAATGAAAAGCCTAAGGCAAAATCTTCCAAATCTAGCGGCGTTGCAAGCATCACCGCATGTGAGATGCCGTTGTAAATCATCGCAACTGGCACTTCTTCAGCCACACAATCTTCAAGCGACTTCAGCTCATCCGCTTGCCACTTCTGCACCATCAAACGACTACTTCCCGTCTGCGTAATCAATGGCTGTTTAACATCAGGCATAAGAATACAAGCGGATTTTGCGTTTACTTCGTTTTTTGGGTGCTGCACAAAACCAATTTGCTCTTGACTGAACACTTTGTATTCACGTTGCCATTCAGACAGTTGCGTGACTTTAGTTAATTGCACGGCCGTCACCTTAAATTCAGGGCAGTTAGTCGCCCAGTCTGAGATATCAGTGGTAATTACGTTTGCACCAGACTCAGGATGGTGGAATGTGGTGTAAACCACACCCGGCTGAACACGTTCTGTAATCTTTGCGTGAAGCACGGTTTCACCAGCGCGACTGCTAATGCCTACCCAGTCTCCATCTTTGATACCGCGGTCTTCTGCATCATGCGGGTGAATCTCAATAATATCCTCTGTATGCCAAGTGACGTTTTGTGTGCGGCGGGTTTGCGCGCCGACGTTGTATTGAGAAAGAATACGTCCCGTTGTCAAAATCAAAGGATATTTAGCATTCACTTTTTCAGTGGTCGGCACATATTCAGTAATAAAGAATTTACCCTTCCCGCGCACGAATTCATCAATGTGCATGGTTGGCGTACCAGAAGGATTTGCATCATCACAAGGCCATTGCACACTGCCAAGCTCATCTAATTTCTTAAAGCTCACACCTTTAAATGTTGGCGTTAATGCTGCAATTTCATCCAAGATATCGGACGCATGTGAATAATGCATAGGATAACCCAAAGCATTAGCGAGCTTAGCGGTCACTTCCCAATCCTCATAACCATTTTTCGGGGTCATCACTCGGCGTACTGGAGAAATACGGCGCTCTGCATTGGTGAACGTGCCTGATTTTTCCAAGAATGAAGCACCTGGAAAGAAAACATGCGCGTACATCGCGGTTTCGTTCAGGAACAAATCTTGAACAATCACACATTCCATTGACTCTAGACCATGCGTCACGTGCTGTGTATTTGGGTCAGATTGAACAATGTCCTCACCCACGCAATACAAAGCTTTAAAGCTGCCGCTAATCGCCTCATCAAGCATGTTTGGAATACGCAAGCCAGGCTCCTTACTAAGCGGACGGCCCCATGCGGTTTCAAATAATGCATGGGTAGCATCATCTGAAACATGGCGATAGCCCGGATATTCGTGCGGCATAGAGCCCATGTCGCATGAACCTTGCACGTTATTTTGACCGCGCAATGGATTGACCCCTACACCTTCACGGCCAACGTTAGCAGTTGCCATTGAAAGGTTAGCAATGCCCATTACCATGGTTGAACCTTGACTATGTTCAGTCACACCCAAACCGTAGTAAATCGCGGCATTGCCGCCAGTTGCGTACAAACGTGCCGCTGCACGGAGATCTTCCGCTGGTACACCTAGTGCTTCACTAAGCGCTTCTGGAGAATTTTCTTGCTTTGCTGCAAAATCACGCCAGGCCTCAAAAGAATCAATTTCGCAACGTTCTTTGACAAATGCTTCGTTGACCAAACCTTCGGTCACAATGACGTGAGACATCGCTGAAATCAAAGCGACGTTAGTCCCAGGGCGCAACTTCAAATGGTAATCCGCTTTAACGTGTGTTGATGAAACCAGGTCGATTTGACGGGGATCGGCCACAATCAATTTTGCACCTTCACGCAAACGACGTTTCATTTGTGATGCAAATACTGGATGACCATCCGTTGGATTCGCACCGATTACAAAGATGACATCTGAGTGCATCACAGAATCAAACGTCTGCGTTCCTGCTGATTCGCCCAATGTTTGCTTTAATCCATAGCCTGTAGGTGAGTGGCAAACACGCGCACAGGTATCGACGTTATTAGTACCCAATACTGCACGGACAAGTTTTTGTGTGACATATACTTCTTCATTGGTACAACGTGATGAAGTAATACCGCCCACGGCTTCTTTGCCATATTTCGCTTGAATGCGTGTAATCTCACTTGCTGCGTAATTAATGGCTTCATCCCATGACACTTCAGTCCAAGCATCATGAATGCTCTTACGAATCATTGGGGTGGTGATACGGTCTTGATGGGTTGCATAACCCCAAGCAAATCGACCTTTTACGCATGAGTGTCCATGATTCGCGCCGCCATTCTTACTTGGCACCATGCGAACCACTTGCTCGCCTTTCATTTCAGCATCGAAAGAACAACCCACGCCGCAATAAGCGCAAGTGGTTGTCACTGAGTGCTCAGGCACGCCGTGCTGTACCACTGATTTTTCAATCAAGGTCGCTGTTGGGCAAGCTTGCACACAAGCGCCGCAAGAAACACATTCGGATTCTAAGAAATTTTCAGTGCCAGAAGCCACTTTAGATTCAAAACCACGACCTTGTATGGTCAATGCATACGTTCCTTGGACTTCTTCGCAGGCACGCACACAACGAGAACAAACGATACATTTTGAAGGGTCAAACTGAAAATAAGGATTGGAGGTGTCTTTTTCTGCTTTAAGATGGTTTTCGCCATCATAGCCATAGCGCACTTCACGCAAGCCTACAGCGCCTGCCATATCTTGCAACTCGCAATCACCGTTGGTAGCACACGTGAGGCAATCAAGCGGATGGTCTGAGATATAAAGCTCCATCACACCTCGGCGGATGTCCGCTAACTTTGGTGTTTGCGTTTTGACCTTAATGCCCTCAGCCACGGGCGTGGTGCATGATGCTGGGTAGCCGCGGCGCCCTTCAATCTCCACCAAACACAACCGGCAGGAGCCGTAAGGATCCAAGCTATCAGTCGCACAAAGTTTAGGCACTGTAACCCCGCCTACCATGGCAGCATGCATAATTGACGTGCCTTCTGCCACCGTGATTTGCGTGCCATCAATCTCTAGCGTGATTTGATGAGCGGATGTTTTTGCTGGCGTACCGAAATCAGTATATTTACTCATATTTTTCTCCTAGCAGCCTTAAGCTGCTTGGCCTTTTTCAAGGCCAAAATCTTCTGGGAAATGATTCATTGCACTTAAAACTGGATATGGCGTCATACCACCTAATGCACAGAGCGAACCGTTGAGCATAGTGTCACTTAAGTCACGGACGAGCGTGATGTTTTTTGCGTGGTCTTCTTTGGCAATAATCTTGTCCATCACCTCAACGCCACGTGTTGAACCGATCCGGCAAGGTGTACATTTACCGCATGACTCCACCGCGCAGAACTCAAAGGCGTAACGTGCCATTTTTGCCATGTCTACAGTGTCATCAAATGCCACGATTCCGCCATGACCTAACACCGCCCAGATCTCTGAAAATTTCTCATAATCTAAAGGCGTATCGAATTGAGACTCTGGCAAATAAGCGCCTAGTGGACCACCCACCTGAACTGCGCGAATAGGCTTGCCTGAAGCTGAACCGCCGCCAAAATCATAAAGTAATTCACGAAGTGTCACGCCAAAGGCTTTTTCAACCAATCCACATTGCTTGATATTCCCTGCCAACTGAATAGGCAATGTGCCGCGTGAGCGACCCATGCCGAAATCTTGATAGAATTGACCACCCTTATCTAACACGATAGGCACAGTGGCTAATGAAATGACATTATTCACAACCGTTGGCTTACCAAACAAACCTTCAATCGCAGGAAGTGGTGGTTTGAAACGCACCAAACCGCGCTTACCCTCCAAGCTTTCGAGTAATGAAGTTTCCTCACCACACACGTAAGCACCAGCTGCCCTGCGCACTTCTAAATGGAATTGCTTGCCGCTGCCACAAATATCATCACCCAAATAGCCCGCTTGGTAAGCGTTCGCAATTGCTTCGTTGAGCGTCACCAATGCATCCGGATATTCTGAACGTAAGTAGATATAGCCTTGCGTTGCTCCAACCGCGAGGCCTGCGATCGTCATGCCCTCAACTAGCACGAGCGGATCGCCTTCCATAATCATGCGGTCCGAATAAGTGCCTGAGTCGCCTTCATCGGCATTACATACAATGTATTTTTGGTCTGCGGGTGCATTAAGCACTGTGTTCCACTTAATCCCTGTTGGGAAAGCCGCGCCGCCACGACCACGCAAACCTGAATCTGTCACTTCTTTAACGATCTCTGCGCCAGACATAGCCAAAGCATTTTTTAAGCCCTTGTAGCCATCATGCGCTACATAGTCTTCTAAAGAGACCGGATCCGTAATACCGACACGTGCAAAGGTTAAACGCTCTTGTTTTTTGAGCCATTCAATTTCGTCAGTCAACCCAAGGTTAAGTAGGTGTGCTTCGCCATTGATAAAGTCGGCATCAAATAAACTAGCTACATCTTTAGGCATCACAGGGCCATAAGCAACACGGCCTTTGCTAGTTGCCACTTCCACCATGGTTTCTAACCAGAATAAGCCGCGAGAGCCGTTGCGAACTAAATTTATTTCAATACCACGCTTAACCGCTTCAGCTTGAATGTTGGCTGCCACTTTATTTGCGCCCAATGAAAGCGCGCTGGAGTCTCTAGGGACATAAATCTTAATCGCCATTAAGCTGCCCTCGCTTCCGCAATAATTTCATTCACACGGTCAATATCCACACGCCCACAAACCTGGTCATCAATAGACGCCGCTGGGGAACAAGCACAGTTACCCAAGCAGTAAATGGGCTCTAGCGTAATTGCGCCATCTGAAGTTGTTTGGTGGTAATCCACCCCTAGGGTTTTCTTCACATAAATTTCTAAAGCTTCAGAACCCATTGCTTGACAAGATTCAGCACGGCAAATTTGGAGAATATGCTTACCAGGCGCATGCGTGCGGAAATGATGATAAAACGTTACCACCCCATGTATTTCTGCCACAGATAAATTCAAGGCTTTAGCAATAGGCGAATAACTACTTTCCGGCACATAGCCAACATCATCCTGAATCGCATGAAGCAATGGCATTAAGGCGCCAGGCACATTGATATGAGCTTGGATATGTTTCTCAATACTCACTAAAATTTCCTCTACCACAACTTCTCTCCAAGACTTAAGTTTTGCAAAATCACGACAATAGGACGTGCTTTATCGCTAAAAGTTACATATTGTTGATAATATTGTATCAATCATTCAGTCGCTTGTGTTCAGTATTGGCGCGGAAAAACCATAAATCCTGATAAAAACAGTCCACTTTATCAATGAGGGGTAATGACAATAACTTGAAAATTCATTTTCCTTTGAGCTATGCATGAAAAATCTCATTTTAAAAAACTCACAGGGGCTTCATTTTCTCCAAATTAAGAGTAAAGTTATAAGTGTTAATTAAGTAACATGGCAACCATAAATTAATTTAAAAATACCACGGAGATAATGAGAATGAGCTTAGAACTACTTAAAGGCATGGGCGTCACAATCCCATTCAAAGCAAAATACGATAACTTTATTGGCGGCAAATGGGTAGCACCTGTTAGCGGTGAATATTTCGACGTTATCACCCCAATTACTGGTTTACCCTATACTAAAGCAGCACGCTCAGGGGCTGCTGACGTTGAATTAGCTTTGGATGCCGCGCATGCAGCCGCTGATAAATGGGGCAAAACCTCAGTGCAAGAGCGCGCTAATATGTTGCTTAAAATCGCTGACCGTATGGAAGCAAACCTTCAATTATTAGCCACTGCTGAAACAATCGACAACGGCAAACCAATTCGCGAAACAGTCAATGCTGACATCCCATTAGCCATCGACCATTTCCGCTACTTTGCTGGTTGCTTACGCGCGCAAGAAGGCACGCTGAGTGAGATCGACGACACCATGGTTGCTTACCACTTCCACGAACCACTAGGTGTGATTGGGCAAATTATCCCTTGGAACTTCCCGATTCTTATGGCTGCATGGAAACTTGCACCTGCGGTCGCTGCTGGCAACTGTGTTGTGATGAAACCAGCTGAATTCACACCTATCAGCATCATGATTTTGATGGAGTTAATTGCTGACATCGTGCCACCAGGCGTTATGAATGTTGTGAACGGTTACGGTCGTGAAGTTGGCGCGCCACTTGCTAACAGCCGCCGTATAGCAAAAATCGCCTTTACTGGCTCTACAGCCACTGGCCGCATCATTGCACAAGCTGCTGCTGGCAACTTAATTCCTGCAACACTAGAGTTAGGTGGCAAATCACCTAACGTCTTCTTTGAAGATATCGCATCAGCGGATGATGACTTCTTTGATAAAGCAGTTGAAGGCTTAGTATTGTTTGCATTCAACCAAGGTGAAGTGTGTACATGTCCATCACGTGCATTGATCCAAGAATCTGTTTATGACAAATTCATGGAACGTGTATTGCCACGTGTTGCTGCCATCAAACAAGGTAATCCACTTGATTCAAACACAATGCTTGGCGCACAAGCTTCTGCTGACCAATTGAACAAGATCATGTCTTACATGGACATTGGCAAACAAGAGGGTGCTGAATTAGTTATCGGTGGGAAACAAAACAAGTTAGGTGGTGATTTGTCACAGGGTTACTACGTTGAGCCAACACTATTTAAAGGCAATAACAAAATGCGCATTTTCCAAGAAGAAATTTTTGGACCAGTGCTTGCTGTCACAACCTTTAAAGATGAAGCTGAAGCTTTGGAAATTGCTAACGACACCATCTTTGGTTTAGGTTCTGGCGTTTGGAGTCGTGACGGCAACCGTGCATACCGCATGGGTCGTGGCATCAAGGCTGGCCGCGTTTGGACTAACTGCTACCATGCTTACCCAGCACACGCAGCGTTCGGTGGCTACAAAGAATCAGGTATCGGCCGTGAAACACACAAAATGATGCTTGATCACTACCAACAAACTAAAAACTTGTTAGTAAGCTACAGCCCTAAAAAGCTAGGCTTCTTCTAATCAAAAGGAATTAATTCCATATTGAATTAGTCAAATAATAAAGTTAGTATAAATAGGCGGTTATTTACCGCCTCTTTTTTTATCTGTGATGGAGTGCATGATGGCTGAACGTATTTCTGGAACCCCTTCTGCAATTGCGCTAATTCGCCAATTAAGCGCGCAACATGGTCCAATTATCTTTTTTCAATCAGGCGGATGCTGTGAAGGAAGTGGCCCAATGTGCATGCCAGCCAATGAATTCCGCAAGACCCCATCAGATGTCAAAGTGGGTGTAGTAGATGGTGCGCCGTTCTATATGGGCCACAGCCACTTTCAATTTTCAGAGAACACACACACTATCCTTGATGCAATGGATGCCTCTAGTGGCTCATTCTCACTCGATTGCGGCACAGGCAAAGCCTTTATCACTAAAGGTCGTTTATTTACGGATGAAGAATTAAAAGACTTGCCCCCTGTTGAGATAGGTTAAGGAATCTAAGTCAGCATTTTTTTGGGTGTTTTAAACTTGAACTGTAACCTTGTCAGGCGTATCGTAGGGATATGAAGCCAATTCGTAAATTCATTGCTTTAATGCTGATGCTTTGGACACCACTCTTTTTTACTGGTGCAACTTATGCTGCCACACAAATGGAGCTGACCAACGCAATCACGCATACGCTTGCTCAAAAAACCCATACTTGTCATCAAGCAAATACCGGAACTGCGAATCCCCAAGATTCGCAACACGCAACTGGTGACTCACATTGCCAGCACTGCAGCTTCTGTGCTAGTTTTGCAGCCCCCTTGAATGAAATCAGCACCCAAGTGATTCCTCAACCACCCTCATTATTTTTCAAAGCAATGTGGGCTTCCTCTACGCACAACATTACCCCAGACCATCGCCCTCCGATTGATGCTTAACGCATCGTAATTTTTTAAATTATTTTCGGAGGCATCATGCTTGCAAGACTATTTCTTGCATTGTTGCTATTGGTCACATTACCAGCTCAAGCAGCTGCGCTAATGGGATTCAAAGATAGCGCAATGTTTATGAGTGAGTTCTCTAGAGACAGAAAAGAACTCATGCTGAACTACTCTCCCGCAGTGGGTCACGCCTTTGGTGTTGAAACCATGTGGATGAGAGGCGAGAAGCATACCAATCTCATTACCAATATCAATTACACAGGGCTCATCAAGCGCTGGAATATGCCTGGCGGCCAAGCCAATTTATGGTTTATGACTGGTATAGGCGAGGTGTCTGGCGACTCAAGTGGCTTTTCTTACTCACCTGGTGTTCAGTTTGATTATGAAACGACACGTGTCTATTTCTTGGCGAAAGCCAGAATGGTGCGTGCACCGCATATTCAATATGACACCTATAGTGTACAAGGCGGCTTTTCTTTCTATGAAACAAGTTTTGAGCAAACTCAGCCTTGGTTTGTCGTTGAAGCTCGCACCACAGAAGGCATGGCGGTGCGTAATGAAATTACTCCAGCGCTAAGACTCATCAACCAAAACTACTTTCTTGAGCTTGGGATTACTAACCCATGGGATACCGAATCACGCACACCCAGACTCAATTTAATGCTCACTTTTTAATAAGGAATTATCATGAAAAAACTATTTGTTATTGCAGTATTAGCCATTTTTACAAACTCAGCCTTCGCTGCAACCTCTATACACGCCGAAGTAAAAGGCATGGTGTGTGCTTTTTGTGCAAAAGGTATTAATAAAAAACTGCGTGAGGTCGATGCAACCAAAGATGTTTGGGTAGACTTAAAAAATCGGATGGTGGTAGTTGAACTTAAAGATCAGAAAACCATGAGCTTAGAGTCGTTTACCAAGTTGATTAAGGATGCTGGTTACGATGTCGCAAGTGCTG
>CAMCTR010000022.1 GCA_945878605.1 Candidatus Methylopumilus universalis
AGCTCTTGAATACTGCTCGCCAAAACCTGATGGTCTTGATTCGCCCTATCGTATTCTTTTTGTGCCATACGTACCTGGTATTTCTCATCACTTAAATCTTTAGCGATGGCGCTATCGTTGAATAGCAACAAACCAAAGAGTATGGTTAAAGTAAGCGGTAGTAATTGTCTGATTTTGAATCTGTGGCTAGTCATGTTAAGTTTAATACCATCCAATATATGTAAACATGTGACAATGATAAATCAAATTTATGACGATGCACTGCACCAATTGATTTTAGAACAAACTTTAGATTGAGTTAATAAAAAAGGGCTACGCTTCCACGCAACCCTTTTAAAATTCCGAATCAATAATGTAAATTAATTCGCGCTACAACCCTCTTCTTGCTTGTGCGTTGCATCCACCACCACACGGCGATTAGGTGCTAGGCATTCAATAATTTGTTTGTTGCCTTTAACGCCCTTGCAATCAACTACTTGCTCAGACTCACCCTTGCCGACTGATTTAATGCGCACATCTTTAATACCGTGTGTGGCTAGATATTTTTTCACAGCATCAGCGCGACGCTCAGAAAGCTTTTGATTATAAGCATCGGTACCAATAATATCTGCATGACCTGTCACTAGAATAAATTCAACATCGTCATGCTCTTTAATCTTCGCTGCAATTTCATCTAATACCTTATTGTTCTTACCTTTAACCACAGTATTGTCGAAATCAAACAATGCTTCTGATTGAATAGTAATGGTTTCAACATTTGGCTTACATGCTTGCTTTACTGGCTCCGCAACCACAACAGGCGCTGGCGTCTCAACAACAGGCTCAACAGCAATAGGCTGTGTCACTTGCTCAACAAGCACAACAGGAGCCTGCGCTGGCGCATCAAAACGGAAAATAGCTCCAAGGTTTAATACCGTATTGCCCACAGTTTTGCCATCACCACCAATATTAGCCTCGCTCCAAACAGAGCGCAAATCAGCTTGCAAGCCAATATTTTCAGTCACTAAATACTGTACACCAGCACCAACATTACCCATTACAGAATCTTTTGAACCGCCAGCTACTGCATAATCCAACTTGTTGTTCGCATAGCCTAAGCCAACCAACAAGAATGGACGCAATTTCTGGCGACTAAACATATACAGTGCATCAACACCTAAAAGTGTTTGCTTGTATTTACCTGTCGTGTTGCCGTCAACACTTGCGTAAGAACCGCCGAATTGAACATCCCAGTTTTGGCTGATTTCTTTACCTGCACGAATAAAACCACCAACATCATCTTTTGCGTTCAAGTCGCTATCAGACCAATTGTAGCTAATACCAGGAAGCGCATACCAGCTACCTTTGTAAGCGCCATCTTCTGCCGAGGCAGCAAAGGAAGTAAGTCCCAACCCTACCATCAGCGCCAAGCCCATCAGATTCTTTTTCATATCAACTCCCTAAGTAATTTAACCAAATTCTTAACATCATTATACTTCAAGGACGCTCAGCAAATATTACAAATTCATACACTTATGCCAAATATAGCCCAAACTAATTGCTAAAGCCCCTTAATGGTTTTGTCGCGGATTAAAGGAGTGCATAACCAAAGTTATTGAATCGACCCGTTTAAGTTAGACACTTTCGAGCCTCGCGAAATACTGCTTTTCGTATTGTACTGGTGATAAGTCATTGCTGTAACCATGTCGACGTTTTGGGTTGTAAAACATCTCAATGTAGTCAAAGATATCCTGTCTTGCCAATTCTCTCGTTAAATAAGTTTTTCGACGAATACGCTCACGTTTTAGTAGTTGAAAGAAACTCTCTGCAACCGCGTTGTCGTGGCAATTACCGCGACGGCTTTGGCTGGCACATAGGTTGTGGTCTTTTAAAAAATCCTGCCATTCGTAACTGTTGTATTGGCTACCCTGATCAGAATGAATAATGACCTCCTGTTCTGGCTTCCTGCGCCAAACAGCCATCAATAATGCGTTAATGACGATTTCACTTTCCATGCGGGGTTGCATAGACCAGCCAATCACCTGCCTAGAGAATAAATCCAACACCACTGCCAAATAAAGCCAACCTTCATGGGTGCGGATATAGGTAATGTCGGTGACCCAGACCTTATTAGGCTCCTTGATGTTGAATTGTTGCGAGACGTGGTTAGGCGCAACCTGTGATGGCTTGCTATAGCGATTACCAGGACGCTTGGCCTGTTTGCGACCGTAAGCCTTCCGCCTTCATGAGGCGATAGACACGATGCTTGCCACAGGACTCACCAATATCTCGCATATCTGCCGTAATTTTACGGTAGCCATAAACACCACCGCTCTCTAGCCAGAATTGCTTAATGTGACCGAGCAACCTAGCATCTTCACGTTGCTTATCTGAAAGTGGTGACGAGCGCCAAGCGTAATAACCACTTGGATGCACATCAACCATTCGGCACATCCTGCGAACTGAATGCTCAACCTCGTACTTTTGAATAAACGCGTACCTTACTGGGACTCTTTGGCAAAGTACGCGGCGGCCTTTTTTAATATATCCCGCTCTTCGGTGACGCGTCTCAGATCAGCCTGTAATTGTTTAATCCTGGCTTCTTGTTGATCATTCTGAGTGCGGATAGGTTCAGGTAGGCTATATCTCTTTACCCATGCGTATAAGCTATGGGTTGAAACGCCAAGTCTGGAAGATACTTCACTGACTGGATAATGGCGTTCTGAAATTTGTTTAACTGCTTCGATTTTAAACTCATCTGTGAAACGAACTATACGCATTTGATGCTCCTTTTTTACCTCAATTATGAGGCTAAAAAGTATCTACTGCATCCGGGTCGATTCACTTCGGCTCCTTTTTTGCTTTTTGAGAGCGAGATTTGATGCTGGGGAATTGCTTTTAAAAGCAAAAAACCACTAAAGTTTTTACTTTAGTGGTTTTAGGACAGGGCACCCTTCGGAGCCTTATTCTGGTGGGCTGTGCGGGGATCGAACCCACGACAAACGGATTAAAAGTCCGCTGCTCTACCAGCTGAGCTAACAGCCCTTTTAGTTTTCTTGCAGGAAGCTAACTAAGGAAAGGTCGCAATTATCTATAAAAAACTAGCGCCCGTCAATCAAAGTCTAGCGCAACCCTGGAAATTTTCCTTGCATGGCGCGCATCATCTTGCCCATTCCGCCTTTTGCGAGCATTTTCATCATCTTTTGCGTCTCTTCAAACTGATTGAGCAAACGATTGACATCTTGCACCTGCAGGCCTGCCCCCATGGCAATACGGCGCTTACGGGTCGCTTTAATAAGCTCTGGCTTTTTTCGCTCTAATGGGGTCATGGAGTTGATAATGCCTTCAATGCGGCGAATGGCTTTGTCACCATCTTCGCTGTTCATTTTACTAGCGGCACCTGACATTTGCGCTGGAAGCTTATCCATCAAGGCACCCATGCCACCCATATTTCGCATTTGCACCATTTGCATTTTAAAGTCTTCCAAATCAAAGCTTTTGCCAGACTTCATTTTATCTGCGAATTTTTTAGCTTCGTCTATATCGACGTTTTTCTGCGCTTGTTCAATAAGTGAGAGCACATCGCCCATACCAAGCACGCGCGATGCCATACGTTCAGGATGGAATGGCTCTAGACCATCGACTTTTTCGCTGACACCGATAAATTTAATTGGCTTGCCGGTTACATGGCGCACAGATAATGCCGCACCACCGCGCGAATCTCCATCTAGCTTGGTAAGCACTACGCCCGTCAGCGGTAGGGTTTCGCCAAAGGCTTTTGCAGTGTTAACTGCATCTTGGCCTTGCATGGCATCCACCACAAACAAGGTTTCAACTGGGTTAAGTAGCGTATGCAGATCTTTGATTTCAGCCATCATGGCTTCATCAATACCCAGTCGGCCTGCCGTATCGAATATCAGCACATCGTAATAAAACTTTTTAGCATGCGCCAAAGCATCACGCGCTATGTCTTGCGGCTTTTGACTTGCGTTTGAATCAAAGCAGTCAACCTCTAAACTCTTTGCCAAGGTTTTAAGTTGCTCAATCGCGGCAGGGCGATAAATATCAGCACTGGCGAGCAAGACTTTTTTCT
Organism: Candidatus Methylopumilus universalis; assembly: GCA_945878605.1. Lineage (GTDB taxonomy): Bacteria > Pseudomonadota > Gammaproteobacteria > Burkholderiales > Methylophilaceae > Methylopumilus_A > Methylopumilus_A universalis_B. The sequence continues at coordinate 4,073 of CAMCTR010000022.1, forward strand.
TTTGTTCTTTTAATAATTTAGCTAATTTTGCAGAGGTGGTGGTTTTACCTGAGCCTTGCAAGCCAGCCATGAGAATAATTGCTGGCGGAACTGCGGCGAGGTTTAAGCCTGTATTTTGCGCACCCATGAGTTTTGTAAGCTCATCATGCACAACCTGAATCACAGCTTGACCTGGGGTTAGGCTATCGAGCACCTCGCGGCCTTGGGCGCGGACTTTTACATCGGCAATAAAATCTTTAACAACAGGTAATGCAACATCGGCCTCTAAAAGCGCCATGCGGACTTCGCGCATGGCATCGGCAATATTATCCTCTGAGAGACGTGCTTGCCCCCGGAGGGTTTTAATGACGCCTTGTAAGCGACCGCTCAAATTTTCTAACATATTAGGTGTGCCTTATTTTTCTTTAAAACTCTTCATGAGGCTAGCGTTAACGGCTTAGAAAGCTCATGTTATAGTGTGTGTTCATTCATGACTATTTTAACTCATATCATTAGTTTGACCTTAATACTATGCAAGCATCTACCTACTTACCTTATTTGGCTGTGATTGTTTTATATGGCGTGGTCGCCATTCGCTTCTGGCGTCTGCCATCAAGCCAATTAAAATCAAGCAAACCTGCCACCTTAATTGCGCTTGGCTTATTGATTCATGCGAGTTTGCTATATCAAGATATTTTCATTGGCGACCTAAATCTTAATATCGCCAACACGCTTTCACTGATTTTTTGGCTGACTGTTTTAATCTATTGGATTGCGGACTTTAAACAAGACCTGCAAAGCCTACAATCTTTGGTATTGCCTCTTGCCGCAGCAATGGTGGCGCTACAGGCTAGCTTTCATAATAATGTGGTGGTGGCCTTTGCAAATGACCCGCTTTTTGTGACACATATTGCGATTGCATTACTTGCTTATAGTTTATTTACCTTTGCCGCATTACATGCACTTTTAATGGCGGCCGCCGAACGCAGCTTGCATCAAAAAACTTCGCTCATTAAATTGCCAGACTTTCCACCGATTATGACCATGGAAACTCTACTTTTTAGAATCATCGGTTTAGGCTTTGTATTGCTTACCTTTACCTTAATTAGCGGCATGTTATTTTCGGAGCAGATTTTTCATCAAGCGCTCAAACTTAACCATAAAAATATCTTTACGATTATTTCATGGGTGATTTTTGGTAGTTTATTAATTGGTAGAGAAAGATATGGCTGGCGCGGCCGCACAGCAATCCGCTGGACGCTCACGGGCTTTGCGGTGTTACTACTAGCCTATGTCGGCAGTAAGTTTGTACTTGAGGTGCTACTGGGTCGCTAGACCTATTTAGCTTCGCAGGCTGATAATCGACCAGTCATGTTCTTTAGCATAAGCCTCTAACACCGGGTCTGGGTTCACAGCGACAGGCTTATCCACCAGCTTCATCAATGGCAAATCATTTTGTGAATCGCTATAAAACCAAGTCGACCCAAAATCTTTTAATGATTCCCCACGCTCAGCAAGCCATTCATTTAGGCGCGTAATCTTGCCCTGCTGAAAGCTAGGGGTACCAACCACCTTACCCGTAAATTCACCATTCGCTTCTTCTGGCACAGTACCAATTAAATTGGGAATGCCAAAAGCTGCGGCAATTGGGCCCGTCACAAAACTATTCGTCGCAGTAATAATCAACAATAAATCGCCATTGGCACGATGCTTTTCAACCAACGCACATGATTTTTCAGTCATCATTGGCTGAATTTTAGTTTGCATAAACTGAAGATGCCAGGCATTAAGCTTTGCTCTTGGATTTTTGCTCAAAGGTTTAAGCTGAAACTCTAGAAAAGCATTGATATCTAGCTTTCCCAGTTTGTAATCAGCATAAAATTGGTCGTTAATGCTAGCGTGCGCCGCACGATCTACCACGCCGATATCAATTAAAAACTCGCCCCATTGATAATCACTATCACCGGCCAAAAGCGTATTATCCAAATCAAAAATTGCTAAATCCAATGCCAACTCCCTTGATGAAAAAAAGCCCCCGAATGCTTGGGGGCTCAATCCCAGACTAATGACTAACTAAATCTGCGGATGTGCTCGTTCTGATTTGGAATGAAGCTTGTTTAAGGCATTCAAATAAGCCTTTGCAGAAGCAATCACGATATCAGTATCAGCACCTTGTCCATTCACAATGCGGCCACCTTTAGCAAGGCGCACTGTCACCTCGCCTTGAGCATCCGTGCCACTGGTAATATTATTCACTGAATACAAAAGCAATTCAGCACCGCTATTTACAATCTTTTCAATGGCTTTAAATGCCGCATCTACAGGGCCACCGCCATCGGCTTCAGCACGCTTTTCAGCACCGCTATCAAGCACAGCAATCACCGCATGTGGTGTTTCGCCTGTTTGTGAGCACACTTGCAAATAGGCCAACTTAAAATACTCAGTATTGTCGCTCACAAAATCATCGCCAACCAAGGCTTGGATGTCCTCATCAAAGATTTCAGACTTTTTATCCGCCAAGGTTTTAAAACGCGCAAAAGCTGCATTCAATGCTTCCTCGCCATCCAAAGCGATGCCTAATTCATCCAAGCGCGAACGGAAAGCATTGCGACCCGACAACTTGCCCAAGGTTAATTTGTTTGCGTTCCAACCCACATCTTCGGCACGCATGATTTCGTAAGTTTCACGGAATTTCAACACACCATCTTGGTGAATGCCACTCTCATGAGCAAAGGCATTGGCGCCAACCACAGCTTTATTTGGCTGAACTGGATAGCCAGTAATCGTAGAAACCAATTTTGATGTCGGCACAATTTGCGTCGTATCGATCGAGGTTTCTAAATTGAATACATCACGGCGGGTCCGCACGGCCATTACCACCTCTTCCAAGCTGGCATTCCCTGCGCGTTCACCCAAACCATTAATCGTACATTCCACTTGGCGCGCACCGCCCATCACTGCCGCTAATGAGTTGGCTACTGCCATACCTAAATCGTTATGGCAATGCGTTGACCAGACCACTTTGTCAGAATTTTTCACGCGAGCAATCAACTGCTGCATACGCTCACCCCAAAGAGCTGGGATTGAATAACCTACGGTATCTGGCACGTTAATGGTTTTAGCGCCTGCCTCAATCACGGCGTCAAACACTTGCACCAAGAAGTCAAGGTCAGAACGAACCGCATCTTCTGCAGAAAACTCAACGTCATCAGTATATTCCAATGCCCATTTCACAGCCTGCACAGCACGCGCCAACACTTGGTCCGGCGTCATGCGTAGTTTGTTTTCCATGTGAATAGGTGAAGTTGCGATAAAGGTATGAATGCGGCCTTTTTTCGCGGGTTTAATCGCTTCACCAGCACGGCGAATATCATTTTCATTAGCACGTGCCAATGAACAGACAGTAGACTCTTTAATGATTTCAGCCACCGCATGAATTGCGTCAAAGTCACCAGGGCTTGCGGCCGCAAAACCTGCTTCAATAATATTGACACCCAACTTTTCAAGTTGGCGAGCAATACGGATTTTTTCTTCTTTAGTCATGGCTGCGCCCGGGCTTTGTTCGCCATCGCGCAAGGTTGTATCAAATATGATTAATTGATTATTCGTTGTCATTTTATTTTTCCGTCTAAATTTTTATAGCTAATTTTTTATAACGATACCCGCTATGCGTTCTTCATAACGGCATGGCAAATCTAAATATGAGGTTTGCGTAAGTATACTGCCTAAGGCAGTAGCGCTTGGCGAAGTAGAGCACCAGCCAAGAAATGGCTGGAATTTGAATAAGCTGATGTGTGACTGTTTAATAACATAAAGAAATAATATCATGCTTTTTTTATCTAGCTTACGACAATTAAATTTATTGGGCTGATAAGCCTTGCGGTTAAATTTAACCGCTTATGTTTTATGGTAAGTTTTCTGCTTTTTCAGCAGTAACCTTTTTAGGCTTTGAAAGATGCGTCAACCATAAGCCATAGCCTGACAAGCCATAAGCCAAAGCCACAAAGAACAAGACTTCTGGCGGGCTGTAAGAAATCAATACAAACGCCAATACAATCATAAGAATGACAACAAACGGTACACTATTCTTAAGATTAATATCTTTGCCGCTATAGAAACGCAAGTCGGTCACCATTGACAATCCTGCAAAAAGCGTGACAAACCAAGCAATCCATTTCATCTTAAACCATGGATAAAAAATGAAGTCCCCAGTAATATTATTATCAAACGCCACCCAAACCAAGCCTGCCAACAATGCTGCAGCAGCAGGGCTAGGTAAGCCTTGGAAATAGCGCTTATCCGCTGTGCCGAGTTTGGTGTTAAATCTAGCCAAGCGCAAAGCCGCGCTTGCACAATAAATAAATGCTGCTATCCAGCCTAATTTACCCATAGGCTTTAACGCCCAAACATAAACCACCAAGGCTGGCGCAACACCAAAAGAAACCATGTCAGACAAACTATCGTATTGCGCACCAAAAGCACTTTGTGTATTGGTCATACGCGCTACACGACCATCCAAACCATCCATGACCATCGCAATAAAAATCGCAACGGCCGAATGCTCATAGTTCCCATTCATCGCTTGCACAATGGCATAAAAGCCCGCAAATAAGGCGGCTGTAGTAAATAAATTCGGCAAGAGATAAATGCCGCGCTCGCGCAAGCTTGGCTCTAATGAATTTCTTTTACGACGCGGACGTGGAGTAACTTCAGCCATCTTGGTGGTTTCCAATAGTAAATTTTGTCTAGTATATCAAAGCCCGGCTAAATGGAGCATGGCTGACTATGATAGTATCGCGTTTTGATTAATTAACCCCGACAAACATCAAGCTATTATTTTCATGCAATTTTCTCTGATTACACAAGACGGTCAAGCGCGCCGAGGCAAAGTAGGCCTAGCACATGGCGAGGTACAAACCCCTGCTTTTATGCCTGTTGGCACCTATGGCACAGTTAAATCTTTATCGCCAAATGAAATTCGTGACATTGGCGCACACATCGTGCTTGGCAATACCTTTCACTTATGGCTAAGGCCAGGCTTAGAAGTCATTGAGGCGCATGGCGGCTTACATCAATTCATGAGCTGGGATGGTCCGATATTAACCGACTCAGGCGGCTTTCAAGTTTGGAGCTTGGGTGACTTACGCAAAATTTCAGAAGAAGGCGTGAAATTCCGCTCACCTATTAATGGTGACAGTTGCTTCTTAACGCCTGAAGAATCCATGCGCATTCAAAAAGTCCTCAATTCTGACATCGTCATGATTTTTGATGAATGCACGCCTTACCCTGCAACCCTTCAAGAAGCTCGTGACTCGATGCAATTAAGCTTGCGCTGGGCACGCCGGAGTAAAGATGCGCACGAAGGCAATCCAAACGCATTATTCGGCATTATCCAAGGCGGCATGTATGAAGATTTACGCGATGTTTCGCTCAAAGGCCTCACTGACATTGGTTTTGATGGCTACGCCATCGGCGGCCTTTCTGTAGGTGAGCCAAAAGAGGACATGTTGCGCATCCTAGCGCACACTGCACCACAAATGCCACCAGATAAGCCGCGCTATTTAATGGGTGTTGGCACGCCTGAAGATTTAGTTGCGGCGGTGAGTAAGGGGATTGATATGTTTGACTGCGTGATGCCAACACGCAATGCACGCAATGGTTGGCTATTTACTCGCAACGGTGACATAAAACTGAAAAATGCGCGTTATAAAATGGATACAGCGCCGCTAGAAAATGAATGCACGTGCTACACCTGCCAAAACTTTAGCCGCGCTTATTTGCATCATTTACATCGATTAGGCGAGATTTTAGGTGGGCGATTAAATACCATTCACAACCTGCATTACTACCAAGAGCTCATGGCTGGTATGCGCGCGGCGATTGACTCGCAAACCTTTGAAGCATTTAAGCAGGACTTTGCTTCCAAACGCTGCGGATTGAACCAAGAGTTATAATAGGTAGCCAACGCTACTCTATGCTAAAATTTCTGACCTAAATAATTGATTCAAGCTTGACGATTCAAGCGCAACTTAAGAAAGGCTGTAACCCATGTTTATCAGTTCTGCATACGCTGCTTCTAGCGCCGCTTCATCAGATTGGACAAGCTTTGTTCCAATGGTTGTGATTTTTGTGTTGTTTTACTTTATGCTGATTCGTCCGCAAATGAAACAAGCTAAAGAACAACGTGCAATGATTGCAGCATTAGCAGTAGGGGATGAAGTGGCCACATCGAGCGGTATTCTTGGCAAAGTGACCAAAGTTTCTGACAACGTGATCAGCCTTGAAATTGCAGCGAACATTGTAATTAGCGTTCAAAAACCAGCGATTCAAGCCAAATTAGAAAAAGGCACAATTAAATCCATATAACAATTAAACCGCTTTAAAAAGCATCTTCTTAATTACTCAATATATAGGCTTGCGAGTCAAGCCTATATCAAAGACCTAAACGCGAGCCGCATTATGAATCGTTATCCATTGTGGAAATACATCTTAGTTTTAACAGCCCTTTTATTAGGCCTTATTTACTCTATGCCCAATATTTTTGGTGAATCTCCGGCGGTACAAGTTACTACTGCTAAAGCCACCACAAAACTTGATCCAGCACTTTTGGGTAAAGTTGAAGGCGCGCTCAAGCAAGAGAACATCAAAATTGATGCCATCTTTATGGATGCTACAGGGGTGAAAGTGCGTTTCGCAGATGCTGACACGCAAATCAAAGCAAAGGACATATTGAAAAGCAATTTGGGCAAAGATTATGTGATTGCGCTGAATTTAATTTCACGCTCACCAACTTGGCTCACAAACATCCACGCTCGCCCGATGTACTTGGGTTTGGACTTGCGCGGTGGGGTGCATTTCTTACTTCAAGTCGATATGAAAGCAGCTTTAGATAAAGCCGCTGACCGTTATGTAGGTGATTTCCGCGCATCACTTCGCAAAGAGCGCATTTCATATTCTGGCGTTGCACGCAATGATCAAAGCATTCAAATTAAATTCACCGATGCAAAAGAGCTCGCAAAAGCAGAAAAAATTATCAGCAACGACTTTCCTGATTTGACGATTAAAGAAAGTAACAACACGCTGATTGCAACATTAAATTTACAAGCGCAAAAACGTATCCAAGAGTTTGCCCTTAAACAAAATATTCAAACACTACACAACCGTATTAATGAACTTGGGGTGGCTGAGCCTATCATTCAACAACAGGGTTTAGACCGCGTTGTAGTCCAACTGCCTGGCGTTCAAGACACGGCGAAAGCAAAAGAAATTTTAGGTCGCACCGCAACGCTCGAAATTCGTTTAGTTGATGAAGAAAAAAGCGATCCAACAACGCTTGAACAAGCGAGCAAAGGTCAAACGCCTTTCGGCGATGAGTTCTTTATGGACCGTAACAATCAACCTATCCTAGTGAAAAAGAAAGTTGAGCTCACTGGCGAATATATTACCGATGCTGGCCCTGGCGCTGACCAACAAAGCGGTAGAGCAACCGTTAACGTAACACTTGATGGTCGCGGTGCCCGTATCTTTAGACAAGTCACTAAAGATAACGTCGGCAAACGCATGGCGATTTTATTGATTGAAAAAGGCCAAGCTGAAGTGATTACCGCGCCAGTCATTAACGAAGAAATTGGCGGCGGTCGCGTGCAAATTTCAGGCATGAACAATACGCAAGAAGCGACTGACATTTCGTTGCTTCTCCGCGCTGGCGCCCTTGCTGCACCAATGGACATCATCGAAGAACGCACCGTTGGCCCGAGCATGGGTGAAGAAAATATCAAACGCGGCATGCACTCAACGCTTTGGGGCTTTGCTGCCATCGCAGTATTCATGATTATTTACTATGTGATGTTTGGCGGTATTTCAGTGGTCGCCCTTGGCATCAACTTGCTACTGTTATTAGCCATCCTCTCTATGCTGCAAGCAACCCTCACACTGCCCGGCTTAGCTGCGATTGCGCTGACACTGGGGATGGCAATTGATGCCAACGTATTGATTAACGAACGCATCCGTGAGGAACTTCGAAACGGAAATTCGCCACAAGCCTCTATCAGTGCTGGTTATGAACGTGCCTTTGATACAATTTTGGACTCGAACGTCACCACCATGATTGCAGGCTTAGCACTGTTTATGTTTGGTTCTGGCCCTGTTAAAGGATTCGCCGTTGTTCATGTCTTGGGCATTTTGACTTCAATGTTCAGTGCGGTTGTCGTATCCCGTGCGATTGTGAATTTGGTATATGGCTACCGCCGCAAAATTAATAAATTGGCTATTGGTTAATACCATTACGCCAAAAACAATCCTTAAAATAAACGCTGATTAAGAGTAAAGAATATGGAAATTTTTAAGATTAAAAAAGACATCCCGTTTATGAGCTACGGTCGTCTGACCACAGCCATTTCATTGGTTACCTTTTTGTTGGCGGTTTTATTCCTCGCAACAAAAGGTTTAAATCTAGGGGTCGACTTCACAGGCGGCACAGTCGTTGAAGTAAGTTACCCACAATCGGCCGACCTTGTTAAAGTCCGCCACGCAGTGGATAGCATTGGCCTTAACGAAGCGACCGTACAAAACTTTGGCTCAAGCCATGACGTGATGATTCGCTTACCACTTAAAAAAGGCGTCACATCTGCGCAACTTTCAGAACAAGTACTCTCAGCGTTAAAAAAAGAAGACAGCACGGTTGAAATGCGCCGCGTTGAAACAGTGGGCGCGCAAGTGGGTCAAGAGCTTTACGAAAACGGCGCATTGGCATTGCTCCTCGTTTCCATCGGCATCATGGCTTACTTAGCTTTGCGCTTCGAATGGCGCTTTGCGGTGGCTGCCATTGTCGCGAACATGCATGACGTGATTATCATTCTTGGCTTCTTTGCATTCTTCCAATGGGAATTTAACCTCACCGTACTTGCTGCGATTTTAGCGGTATTAGGTTACTCAGTGAATGAGTCAGTGGTGGTGTTTGACCGAGTACGTGAAAACTTCAGAAAAATGCGTAAAGCAACTGTGGTGTCAGTGATTGACAATGCAATTACTCGCACCATGTCACGCACTGTGATCACTCACTTTTGCACCCAATTAATGGTGCTTTCTATGTTGCTATTTGGCGGCGAAACCCTCCATAACTTCTCTTTAGCGCTCACCATTGGTATTTTATTCGGTATTTATTCTTCAGTATTAGTGGCTTGCCCGATTGCCTTGTATTTAGGCGTATCTCGCGAGAACTTAATTACTGGCGCAGAAAAGAAAGAAACCGCCGACGAGATGCCTTGACAATTAAAGGCTAAAGCGTAGAAACTGATTTATTCTATTTAATAGCGATTTATTTTGGACATCCCCTTACATTTGCAATTCATCGTACTAGGATTTCTGCTTGGCCTATCGGCGTTTTTTTCAAGTGCCGAAACCAGCCTTATGACCCTTAATCGATACCGTTTGCGCCATCTTGCAAATGATGGTCACCAAGGGGCTAAGTTAGCACAGGCCCTTCTAAAAAAAACTGATCACCTGCTTGGTGCAATTTTGCTAGGAAACACTTTCGCCGCAGTAGCTATTGCGACGATTAGTGACGACATTAGCACGCAGGTGCTGGGTGAGGGTAATACTGGCCTAATTGTTGGCACGATTTCAGTCACATTTATTATTTTAATTTTTGGTGAAATCACCCCAAAAGTAATTGCTGCAGCCCATGCCGAGAAATTAGCTTTTGCCTATAGCTACGTTCTTTACCCCCTCACAAAACTACTTTATCCAGCAATTTGGTTTACTAATCTATTTGTGACTGGATTACTGAAGTTATTTCGTATTAAAGTTAATTTTTCTGAAGTGACACAATCCATCAGCACTGATGAGCTAAGAAGCATTGTTACTGATTCTGGACATTACATTCCGCAAAAAAACCGTGCTATTTTGCTTAACTTGTTTGACTTAGAAAATGCTACTGTCGACGATGTCATGACAGCTCATACGCAAATTGAAGAAATTGATCTTGACACACCATTTGAAGAGCTCCTTCAGCAGATTTCATCTAGCAACCACACTAGGCTGTTAGTCAAACAGTGGGCTAAAGAAGAAATTGTTGGCATCATTCATATTCGCAAAGTGATTAATCAACTGCGTAATGGTGAGCTTACCCTTGAAGGCTTGCGCGAGGTGATCAGCGAGCCTTATTTCATTCCGTCAGGCACACCGCTTTATACGCAAATTCAACAATTTCAAGAGCATCACCAGCGCATGGCATTAGTGGTGGATGAATATGGCGAACTCAAAGGCTTGGTGACACTCGAAGACATATTGGAAGAAATTATTGGCGACTTCACCACACAATCACCTCTTCGTTCGAACACCTTCCATCAAGAAGAAGATGGCGCTTGGGTGGTGGATGGTAGTTGTTCATTACGCGACCTCAACAAAAAGCTAGGGCTGAATCTACCGATAGAAGGCCCAAGAACACTCAATGGCTTAGTGCTAGAGCATTTTGAGGACATCCCAGAGCCAGGCACTAGTATTCGGATTGGCGATTGCGCATTAGAGATTATGCAGACTCAAGACAAAATCGTAAAAAGCGTTAGGCTTATGCCGCTCAATCAAGCTGCAGACCTCGGCTAAGACCTTACTCAGCTTAGGCTTGAATTTTTTTGTATTAAGCTCAATATAGGAACATACATGGCTGGGATTAAGCATCAAGAAAATACGCTAGAAGCAACTAAAACACAAAAACCTAAACCCCCTTCAATGTATAGCGTGTTGTTGTTTAACGACGATTACACCCCGATGGAGTTTGTGGTAGAAGTGCTTCAACGTTTTTTTAACAAGAACCGTGAACAAGCAACGCAAATTATGCTCCAAGTACATACAAAAGGTTCATCTGTGTGTGGTGTTTATCCACTCGAAATTGCTGAAACTAAAGTGAGCCGAGTGTTAGCGCATGCAACAGAACATGGACATCCTTTGCAATGTTGTATGCAAGAAGTTTAATAGCGCCTTTTTTAAGGTGTGTTTGTTTAAGTTAAAAAGCTAAAAAGGTAGCAAAGATGATCGCTCAAGAATTAGAAGTATCACTTCATATGGCATTTATGGACGCACGTCAAAAGCGCCATGAGCTGATTACGGTTGAACATTTGCTCCTCGCGATGATAGACAACCCAACTGCGGCTGACGTGCTTCGTGCGTGTGGCGCCAACTTAGATAACCTGCGCTCAGAGCTTAATCATTATATTGAAGAACACACTCCGATGATGGGTGGTGATGAAGAAGTGGATACTCAGCCAACACTAGGCTTTCAGCGCGTTATCCAACGTGCCATCTTGCATGTACAATCGTCAGGCAAAAAAGAAGTCACAGGCGCAAATGTATTGGTAGCTATTTATGGCGAAAAAGATTCACATGCTGTTTTTTTCTTGCATCAACAAGGCGTGACACGTTTGGATGTAGTGAATTACATTTCTCACGGGCTTGCTAAAATAGCTGAAGAAGCCAAACGTACTGAAACTGAACAAACAAGTGAGGCTGATGCTGCGCCAGCCAGTGCTTTAGACAGCTACACGCTCAACCTTAACGAACAAGTGCTCGCGGGCAAAATAGACCCGGTGATTGGCCGCGACAAAGAGCTAGAACGCGTGATTCAAACGCTATGCCGTCGTCGCAAAAACAACCCGCTACTAGTCGGTGAAGCAGGCGTTGGTAAAACAGCCATTGCCGAGGGCTTGGCACGTCGTATTGTTGAAAAAACTGTACCTGAAGTACTCGCCAACGCTGTAATTTACTCACTCGATATGGGCGCTTTATTAGCGGGCACCAAATATCGCGGTGACTTTGAGCAACGCCTCAAAGCAGTGATGAAGAAATTAGAAGAACAGCCTGATGCTGTTTTATTTATTGATGAAATCCACACTTTAATTGGCGCAGGAGCAGCTAGTGGCGGGACTTTAGATGCCTCAAACTTGCTTAAACCAGCGCTTTCTAACGGCTCGCTCAAATGCATAGGCGCCACCACTTACCAAGAATATCGCGGCATCTTTGAAAAAGACCACGCACTGTCACGTCGCTTCCAAAAAGTAGATGTAGAAGAACCGAGTGT
>CAMCTR010000023.1 GCA_945878605.1 Candidatus Methylopumilus universalis
TGGATGTAATTCGCATCCTCACGTGAAACAAAACGGCCTTCGTTGGCTGAGCGCTCTAAGTGAAAATGGCACACATAATTAGCTCGGCCTTTGAGCATTTCAACCGTCACCGGCACTTTGAGCGCATCGCGCACGGCAGGTAAATCTCGGTGGAATAATTGGTCTTGCAAGGTTTTGGTGCCTGTTGAAACAATGACCTTGCCGCCAGATAGTAATGCTGGCACTAAATAAGCAAAGGTTTTCCCCGTGCCCGTGCCCGCCTCGGCCACTAACTGTTTATTTTCTTGAATGGCATTTTCAATCGCCAAGGCCATTTCTATCTGTTGTTGTCGCGTGCGATATCCTGGGATGCCCTCGGCGAGGGACCCTTTTTCGGAAAAGATAAAGTTTAATTTTGAATCTGACGCGGACAAAGCTAGCTCTTAGAATGATGGGTGCAAAGTGGCTATTGTAATGCTTTTATCATCTGGCCTTACAGGTACAATGTTGGCAAAGATTAATTAATAGGCAAAATATGGAATATAGAAAGTTAGCCAATACGGACTTGAGCGTTTCCGCTATTTGCTTAGGCACCATGACTTATGGCGACCAAAACACGCAAGCCGAAGCTTTCGAGCAGCTCGATTATGCAATGGCACAAGGCATTAACTTTATCGACACCGCCGAAATGTACCCTGTACCGCCGAAGGCTAACACCTTTACAAAGACTGAAACCATCATTGGCCATTGGCTCAAAAATCAGCCACGCGACAAGATTATTTTAGGTGGCAAAGTCGCGGGCCCAAGACGCGGCATGGATTGGATACGTGGCGGCCCACCAAGCTTAGACAGCACTAATATCTGCGAGGCGATTGAGGGTTCGCTCAAGCGTATGCAAACCGATTACATTGATATTTACCAATTGCATTGGCCTGAACGAAACGTGCCTATGTTTGGGCAATATCTATTCGACCCAGCGAATGAATATGCGTCAGAAAAACTGGGCGAAGGTAAGCGCAAAGAATGGGTAAGCATACGCAATCAATTAGAAACTTTGGCTACGTTGGTGAAAGAAGGAAAAGTTCGTTACATCGGACTATCAAACGAACAGCCTTGGGGCTTAATGGAGTTTTTACGGATCGCCAAAGAATATGGTTTGCCACAAGTAGCTACGGTTCAAAACTGCTACAACTTGCTTAATCGTGGCATGGAATTTGGCATGTCCGAAGTGTTGTTCCGCGAAAATGTCAGCTTACTCGCCTACTCACCTTTGGCATTTGGACATTTAACTGGCAAGTATATTGATGACCCTGCAGCGCCTGGACGCATTACTGAGTTCTTGGGCTATTCGCAGCGCTATAAGAAGCCAAATGTCACGCCAGCAAGCAAGGCTTATGCTGAATTAGCCCGCTCACATGGATTAACCCCCACGCAACTGGCTTTATCATTTGTGTATCACCGTTGGTTTGTTACCAGTACTATTATTGGTGCCACGAATATGACTCAACTCAAAGAAAACATCGGAGCTTGGAATACACAGCTATCGCAAGATGCGATGTTGGAAATTGAAAATCTTCATTTACGGATGATGAATCCAGCGCCGTAAAATTCATTAAGCGGTTTTAGTTGATAATGATTCTCATTTACTATAGAATGAGAATCATTATCATTTGAAAACTAAAGCCGTAAATGAAAAACTGTTACTCAAAGCCATTTGGATACTTAACTTTAGCAGTGCTTAGCGCATCAATTGGGCAGGCTCAAGCTGAGGCATTGAAAGTAGCCGCACTCAATATTGATAAGGTTGAGGTAGCCGCCAAACGCATCAGCGATACAAAGCCAGTTAAAGGTTACCAAGCAAAAAGATCTTCAACTGCCACAAAAACAGATACGCCGCTGATTGATGTTCCTCAATCCGTTTCTGTGGTGACCCAAGAGCAAATGGGTGACCAATCCGTTCAAAGCATGTCTGACGCCGTTCGATATGTGCCAGGCGTAACTTCATCCCAAGGCGAAGGCAACCGCGACGCACTTAACTTTCGTGGAAGTGGCGTCACAACGGGTGATTTTTATTTGGATGGTATTCGTGATGATGTGCAAACCTATCGAGATTTTTACAATACAGATCGCATCGAAGTTCTCAAAGGACCCAATGGGATGATATTTGGGCGTGGCGCAGCTGGCGGGGCGATTAATCGCGTGTCAAAAGAAGCTGGCTGGGATCCTGTTCGAGAAATCAAATTAACCTATGGGGCTTACAATCAAAAACGCACCAGCATTGATATTGGCAACGCCATTAACGATGTCGCTGCTTTTAGACTCAATGCCGTTTATGAAGAATCTGATAGTTATCGAAGTGGCGTCAACCTAAAGCGCTATGGGGTCAATCCAACTTTCACCATCACGCCATCTTACAATACAAAAATCACGATAGGTGCAGAATACTTTAAAGACCAGCATATTGGTGACCGCGGCATTCCATCGATTGGGAGCGGGTTGAACAACCGTCCTTATCGCTTGCAGGACTACCAAACGTTTTATGGCAATGCTGCTTTAAGCCCAAACGAGACTGAAACAAAAGCATTGAATGCGATGGTTGAGCATGCCTTTAACGATAATCTCAGCATCCGTAATAGAACGCGCTATGCAAGTTACGATAAGTTTTATCAAAATGTTTATGCCAACAGCCAAGTGACCAACGATATCTTTTCTGTAGCGGCATATCGGGACACAACCGATAGACAAAACTTGATCAATCAAACTGATTTGATTTACAAAGTGACTACTGGTGTCCTAGAACATCAACTTTTGGTCGGTATGGAAATTGGCACCCAAAAAACCAGAAACTCAAGATCAACAGCTGAAGGCGGTGAAAATATTGATAACGGCTTTTCAGCTCTTAATCCAACTTATACGCAGCAGATTAATCTAAACAAAACATCACGAAACCAAACCAGCGATATCGATATATTCGCAGTGTATTTGCAAGATCAAATTAAAATTAGCGATCAGTGGCAGGCGATTGTTGGAATCCGTCATGATCAATTCAAAACCCATTATGTCGACATATCTAATAAAAAAACCATGGATATTTCAGACAGTCTCTTATCACCTCGAGCCGGATTAATTTTCAAGCCTGTCGAAAAACTATCTATTTATGGTTCATACAGCCTTTCTTATGTGCCTCGCGCAGGCGACCAACTGATTGGCTTAACTTCGGCCACTAGTAGCTTACAACCTGAAAAATTTATCAACAAAGAGCTTGGCGCAAAATATGACATTACGCCTAACTTATCGCTAACTGCCGCAGTCTATAATCTTGAGCGCAAAAACGTCGCCATTACAGATCCGACCCCCGGCTCTTCCCTTAATATTGTTGTAGATGGCCAAGAGACAAAAGGCGCTGAGTTAGGGATTGCAGGCAAGATGAGCGGCCGCTGGAGCATTTTTGGGGGCTACAGCTACCAAGACGGCGAACTCACAAAGTCCATGAAGATAGGCTCCTCAACATATTTAGCTGGCACAAGCTTGGGACAAACGCCAAACTACACATTTTCATTATGGAACCGCTACGACTTCAATGAAAGCTGGGGAGCGGCATTGGGCGTGGTCAGCCGATCACAAATGTACGCACTTACGCCAACAGCGACACCAGGCAATGCACTAAGCACTATACTTCCTGGCTACGCCCGGTTAGATGCGGCTATTTTTTGGAAGCCCACATCAAAAATACAGATGCAACTGAATGTAGAAAATTTAATGGATAAAGATTATGTGGCTAGCGCGCATAACAATTACAACATTACGCCGGGCGCACCACTAACTGCGCGTGCAACCTTGACTTACAACTTTTAAGACTTAATTCTGGGAATAAACTGCAAAGGCTGGGGTGGCGGCATTTGCAAGATAGGTTTGCGTATCTTGCCCATCACGTGCATTTCGCAAGGTTTGCAGTCGAACCTCAAGGTGAATTTATCGTTACCATTAATCAAGGTCATCGGCTCAGCGGTAACAGTACCTTGCACACCAATCACGCCCTTCGCTTCTTTAGGGCACATGCCGTGACTAAAGCGTAAACAGTGTTTGGTAATCATCAGCGGCACTTCATCTAGCTCTTGATTCGCCTCATAAGCTGCCGCAATCATTTTGACGCCATGCTTCTCATAAAAAGCACGGGCTTTTTTGTTATAAACATTCGCTAAATAACTTAAAGTATCTTCGGGATAAACAGCAGGAGGATTAACTGGCAGGCGTTTTTCAGGACGCTGATAACTCGCCATCCGCACTTGCGTTAGCTGTTCAACAGCATCACGCCTGAGTGCATTAATGCTTGATGCTGGAACAAACCAAGATTGTGATAATACGAATGAAATCGCATTCACTGTAAATTCTGTACTGCCTAGCTTTGCTAAATTCTCTCGCAAACTAGCTTCCGCTTTCTCTGCTTGTTGTGCAGGTTGTTTTTCTACTTGGCAAAGCGCCGTTGCGCTTAGTCCATCGCTATCGGTCACTGTTAATGCAAAACCATCCAGCGTTTCATAAAAATGCATGTCCAATGGGATTTTTCGCATCGCTGAATCTTTCTCTAGCAAGCGCATAAACGCGTGATCGCGGTTACGATAAAGTGTCATGCCGCGGCGCATATCTTCAGGCATTTCATTCGGCGTTAAGCGCTTCCCTTCTACGGTATTAATGCGCATACCGACAAGCTCTTTGTGCACATCAAAAAAGCATAAGCCATCGCCATTATGGAGTTCAATTTGACTATCCACCTCAAAAGAATCTTTAGCCACTTTAGTGACCTTGCCAACTTCTTCCCCCGAGAATTTAGGCGTATCAAACGCCCCAATATCATCTTGACGACCATTCACAAAGTAATCGGTCGCACTACGATTAAAGGTTTTTTCAGGCTGCGGCGTAAAGCTAAAAGTAGTGACGCCTGATGAGGTTTTTGCGTACTCTGGCATATCGAGCAAAATCTCATCCAACAACTGACGATAATGCGCCGTGGCGTTCTTTACATAGGGCAAATCTTTGTAGCGGCCCTCGATTTTGAAGGAGCTAATGCCAGCGGCAATCAAGGCGCGTAAGTTTGCGCTTTGATCATTATCTTTCATGGACAAATAATGCTTATCGTTACCTATCACACGACCCTGAGCATCTTCTAAACGATAAGGCAGACGGCACTCTTGTGAACACTCGCCACGATTAGCACTTCGCCCTGTATGGGCATGACTAATAAAACACTGTCCGCTAAAAGCAACACATAAAGCACCGTGGACGAAAAACTCTAAATTGCAGGTAGTCGCATCGGCGATTTGCTGAATAGTCTTTAAATCCAACTCCCGCGCCAATACAATTTGCGAGAAGCCTACTTGATCTAGAAACTTAGCTTTTTCAACCGTGCGAATATCCGTTTGCGTGCTGGCATGAAGCTGAATAGGCGGCAAATCCATTTCCAGCAGGCCCATGTCTTGCACAATCAGCGCATCGACGCCCGCATCATAAAGCTGATAAACAATCTCGCGAGCACCTTCTAATTCATTGTCATGAAAAATGGTATTAAGCGCTACAAACACTTCAGCATTAAAGCGATGTGCGTGTGTGACCAATCTTGCGATATCTTCTACTGTATTCGGCGCTTTAGCCCGTGCGCCATAGGCTGGGCCGCCAATATAGACGGCGTCGGCGCCATGGTTAATGGCCTCAATACCAAAATCGGCATTTTTAGCTGGCGAAAGCAGTTCGAGATGGCGGCGAGAAGTTTTCATGAGATAAGGGCTAGAAACAATGCCCGAACTATAGCATTTATCGGCTTAGGCTTCACCAGGCGATGGTTCGGCATGGTGAAGGTCTGATTAGGAAAAATCACTGCTTCGTTTTATAATATCTCAATGATAAATTTGAAAAAAATCTTATTCATTGGAACATTTAGCGCTTTGCTTGCCTGGTCCAACCTCACCCTAGCATTTGATTTTCCATTCTTTCCGCAAAAAAATGAAGAAGCATCAAGCGCTTCCAATGCCACGCAAGAAGGCGAATCTAGCAACTCATGGAGTAGCATTGCCCAAGAGGTTATTCTGCAAGCCCTTGGTCAAACTGGCGTGAAGTATAAATACGGTGGCATTAATCCAGACTCTGGATTTGATTGCAGTGGTTTTGTCCGTTATGTCTTTAAAGAAGCTGCCAACTTAACCCTGCCGCATGGCGCTCGGGCTATGAGCCAAGTTGGAAAAAATGTCAGCGAGAAAGAATTACAACCCGGTGATTTGGTGTTTTTCAACACCATGAAGTCGGTCTACTCTCATGTTGGAATTTATGTTGGCAACAACCGATTTATTCATGCCCCAAGCGCAGGAAGTAGCATTAGCGTCTCAGATATGAACGACAGCTACTGGTCCAAACGTTACACTGGGGCACGACGCATTGATGAAAAAGAACTCGCACGCATTGAAAGCATCAAGCCTGCCAAATAGACATCCGCAAAAAATCAGTCTTCTTTACGGTCACTGTGTCCTAATGGTCTTTCAGGGTCAATTACATCCCGCACCAATTGCTTTAGGTCTTTAGACTCGGGGAAACGCCCGACTTCTTTGCGAGAAAAAATCACATTTCCATTTAAACGCACCTCAAAAATACCGCCAGTGCCAGGAACTAGCGCAAGACTTGTGATGTCAGTATTGAAAGTCGTTAAAAGTTCTTGTGCTATCCAGGTAGCACGAAGCAGCCAATGGCATTGTGTGCAATATTCGATTTCAATTTTGTGATATTTTGATTCCATAAGACCTTTATGTCCTTAAAAAACTTGAATAGATGTTATTTCAATTGGTTTAACTAGCGCAACACGATATTATCTCAAACATTATTTTTTAATTCTCTTTTAAGAGAATTTGCAATCTAAAAAGTCAGTGAAGGAATTTTTATTTCATGCGTACAAAATTTGAAAAAATCAGCCTAGTTGTTATTGGCGCAGTCTTGGGTGTCAGCTTAAGTCTGAACTACCCAGCAATCGCTGAAAAAGACGCCAAGCCTCAGCTGCCCTTAGATGAGTTACGCACCTTTGCTGAAGTCTACGGCAAAATCAAAAGCGATTATGTTGAGACTGTTGAAGACAAAAAACTGATTAACCAGGCCATTAACGGTATGTTAACTGGCTTAGACCCACACTCATCTTTCTTAGATGCAGATGGCTTTAAAGACTTACAAGCTGGCACACAAGGTGAGTTTGGTGGCTTGGGTATTGAAGTGGGCATGGAAGATGGCTTGGTCAAGGTTGTTTCTCCCATTGAAGATTCACCTGCATTTAAAGCTGGCGTTAAATCTGGCGACCTCATCATGCAATTGGATGAAAAACTAGTTAAGGGCATGTCGCTTAATGATGCTGTCAAAATTATGCGCGGCAAACCAAATACTTCTATCAAACTCACTATTTTGCGTAAAAGTGAAAACAAACCACTTTACATCACTCTAGTCCGCGCAATTATCAAAACACAAAGTGTAAAATACAAATTACCCGAGCCAGGCTATGCATATTTACGAGTCACGCAATTCCAAGAACACTCTGGCGAAGATTTAGCAAAAGCAATTAAAGCCCTACGCGAGCAAAACAAAGGCCCATTGAAAGGCTTAGTATTAGACTTACGAAATAACCCAGGTGGCTTGATTACGGCGGCTGTTGGCATTAGCGCCGCTTTTGTGCCTAAAGACGCGCTCGTGGTTTATACCGAAGGTCGCACTGAGGATGCAAAAATGCGTCTAACTGCTAATCCAGCAAACTATGCGCGTGGCGGTGAATCTGCAGACTTCTTAAAAGACTTGCCTGATGACATCAAAACTTTACCTATGGTGGTGTTGATTAATGGTGGCTCAGCATCTGCCTCTGAAATTGTTGCTGGTGCATTGCAAGACCACAAACGTGCTGTGATTATGGGCACACAGAGCTTTGGTAAAGGCTCTGTACAAACCATTTTGCCAATGAATAACGGCACAGCAATTAAGCTCACCACAGCCCGTTACTTCACACCGAATGGTCGCTCTATTCAAGCCAAAGGTATAGTGCCTGATATCGTGGTGGAAGATGCAACTGTGAGCACCGCAGAACAGGGGATGAACTTGCGCGAGGCTGACTTAAGCAATCACTTGTCTAATCCTAAAGAAGCCGAAGTGCCAGCGAAAGAAGCGCCTAAACCACCGACCGTAAAAAAGGATGATAAACAATCAACCGATAAAACGCCGATGGAAGCTGGCACAAGAACCGACTACCAATTTATGCAAGCAGTGAACTTGCTAAAAGGCATCGACATTTTAGCGCCAAGCAAGAAGTAATAAATCAAGAAGTAATAAATATGGTTGAGGGTAAGCGATGCTTACCCTCATTTTTTGTTTCATCAAGACAGCCGTTGCTGTAAAAAAACTGGTGTATATATGTTAGATCGACTCATTATCGAATTCGACAAAGGCCTTAAAACTTTAGCGGCTAATGCGCTTAGTGTTCGCCCGCATCCAGACCAAAATATTCAGCAAACATCAGAATTAAGCGTAGATGAAAAACGGCATTCAGCCTCATTAATGCGCATCAACCATTGTGGTGAAGTATGCGCACAAGCGCTTTATAACGGACAAGCACTTACCGCTAATAATCCACAAACTGTGCGCGCTTTAGCGCAAGCATCAAAAGAAGAAACTGAGCATTTGGCTTGGTGCGAAAAACGCATCCATGAGCTTGGTGGTCGCACCAGCTTGTTTAACCCAATTTGGTACGCTGCCTCATTTACATTAGGCGCCATCGCTGGGGCATTGGGCGACAAATGGAATCTCGGATTTTTAGCTGAAACGGAACGCCAAGTGGGCGCGCATCTTAATCGCCACTTAGATGAATTGCCAGCAGCAGACGACAAAAGCCGAGCCATCTTAGCGCAAATGAAAACAGACGAAGAAGAACATGCTGCTACCGCTATAGACTTAGGCGGCGCTGAGTTGCCAAGCCTAGTAAAAGTGGCCATGCAAGGCATGTCTAGAGTCATGACCACAACCACTTACCATTTATAAATATTGAAAAAAGAAAGCTTAAGCAAAGACACATGAAGAAATTTAGCGAAATTTTAGCCACGTTAGAAAACAGCGAACATATTCAAAAAATCGAACTGGCTAAAGCTGATGGGTCAAATGCAGGCGCGATTGAAAACAAACCGGGCAGCCAAGGCTCGGTAAAGGTGTATCAACATTTATTCAAAAAATGGGGCAGCATTAATAAAGATGCCGCAAAAGATGGTTTGAAGATCTACGCAGAACACACGCTAGATGCAGAAGAAAATCCGGGCAAGCACCCAAATATCGATCGACTATTTGAAGTAATTGAAACAGGCGACGTGCTGTCTGTTTCAATCGTTGACGCAACAAACTAAAACCTAGTCAGCCGCTTTAATCTCAAAGCTGTGGCTCATTTTCGCAGCTTTTCCAAGCATAATTGAGGCGGAGCAATACTTCTCAGCTGACAAATTCACCGCGCGCTCCACTTGCACAGGATTAAGATTTTTCCCTGTCAATACAAAATGTGCGTGAATCTTCGTAAACACTTTTGGAATTTCATCCGCACGTTCAGCCGTGATTTCAGCTACGCAATTAGTAACCGCTTGACGTGATTTCTGCAGAATCGTCACTACGTCGATAGACGAGCAGCCGCCCATTCCGACAAGCAACATTTCCATTGGGCGCATACCAAGGTTACGTCCACCAATCTCAGGCGAGCCATCCATAATCACAGCATGACTACTTTCCGTCTCACCCATGAAACAAACGTCTTCAACCCACTTTACTCTTACTTTCATTCGTTGCCTTTTCCAAAAATTAATCAATTACTTCTATTTAATTCCTAGCAATTCAACATCAAAAATCAAAGTCGCATTTGGTGGAATCACACCACCAGCACCGTGAACGCCGTAACCCATGTGTGGAGGGATAATTAAAGTGCGTTTGCCACCCACTTTCATGCCAGCAAAGCCTTCATCCCAACCTTGAATCACTTGGCCACCACCTAAGAAAAAGACAAATGGCTCATGACGGTCAAGTGAACTGTCAAATTTAGCACCCTTGCTATCTGCTTTGCTTGGGTCGTATAACCAGCCTGTGTAATGCACGGTTACATTAAAACCAGCTTCAGCTTCGCGCCCTTCACCAGCGACTGTATCTTTTTTGATGAGTTTTGTTACGTTTTGTGTCATTGCAGTTTCCTTAGCAGATGTTTTTGAATCGGCCTTACAGCCAGTCATAGCAAGCATAGCGATTATTAAAGCGCTTGCCATTAACATACTTTTTTTCATGCTGTGCTCCAAAGTAAAAATCTTAAATATCATACCCGACTTGCGATGCTCTTCTCAACGAAAACTGGGTTTATTATTGCCAGCTTATTCTTGCAAGGTCTTAGTCTTGTTGGTATATCCAATTTAACAAAGCATCTTGTGCAGGCTTGGTCGCTTCTGCCTTTGTGCCGTTCGCTATAAATACCACCGACCAATAGCGACCTTTGGCATCCAACACATAACCCGCAATGCTGCGGACATTCTCAAGCGAACCAGTTTTAAGGTGCGCTCGACCATATAGCCCGCCATCTTTACGTTTGCTTAATGAACCATCTACCCCATAGATAGGCAATGAGGCACTAAGTTCAGCCATCACAGGGCTATGAAAAGCTTCGCCCAACAAGGCGCCTAAATGGGATGCGCTAATCCGTTCTTGTCTTGAAAGACCTGCGCCGTTTTCTAATACCAATTCACTAAAATTGAAGCCTTTAGCTTGCAACCAAGCTTTCAGCACTTTCTCACTTTTAGCGGTTGAAGCAGCTTGAGCTAAAGTCAATTGGCTTAAATCATTCGCACGACTTAAACTTAAATACAAAGCGCGTGCCATCACATTGTTACTCGATTTGTTCATCTCTCTCAACATCTCAGCCAAGCTTGGCGAAGTGTGTTCGGTGAGTAAAATGGCATTTGCAGGCACTGTAGCCAAACGAATGGCCGTTTTGTCTGACTGCGTCCAGCGCCCTCCTGCTTGCTCCCAAGCGCTATAAAGCAGGCCGCCAACATATTCGGCACCTTGCCAATTCACATCTAGATATTCATCGCCACAACTCACAGGATATTCACCACGCACGCTCAGCACTCGGCCTTCACGTTTAATTTGCAGACTGTTCTTCCAATCGCCGCAATCACCGGCAATTGGCTTAATATCAAAGCGTTTAATCAGCGATGACCAATTTGGATATGCCACTACAGTCACTTTTTCATTGCTTGGAATAAGCTGCAAACGAATCGCTTGCTGGTTCACCATCAAGGCTTCGGCTGGCGCGTTATATGCCCGATAAGGCTTGCCATCAAATGATCCTGCATCAAAACTTTGCGGCGCATACGCGCTATTATCCAAAAGGATTTCACAGCAGATCTCATTTAGATTAAATTTTTGTTGAAGCTCGCTTGCTACCTCAGCCAAGTGCGAAGTATTTAAGGCTGGATCGCCAGAGCCTTTCACCCAAATTCCGCCTTGTTGCTTGCCTTGTTGAGGCAGATTTAATGCATAAAACTGCGTTTTCCAGCGATATGATGGGCCAAGCAAATCAAGCGCGGCATAGCTGGTGACGAACTTCATCACCGATGCTGGATTGCGCGGCATGTCTGCTTGATAAGCTAATAACGCTTGCGGGGCATCTACACGCTGGACATAAATACTGACATTTTCTGGTGGCACATTTTCCGCCTGAAGTGCCTGAACAACAGGCGCAGGCAATTGCACATTTTGCGCTAAAGCAAGCACACAAGAAATCGACAATAACACGGCAAGAATTAAGCGCATGCTATCACCACTTGCTTAGTCGTCTTTAGCATAAAATCGATTTCATCTTGGCTGATCACATAAGGCGGCATCCAGTAAACGGTATTGCCAATTGGTCTAAGCAACAAGCCCTCAGCCAATGCCTGCTGATAAAAGTGCTGTTGGAATTGCTGGTTTTTCGTTTGAACATCAAACGCCCAAATCATCCCTTGATTGCGAGCATTCACAATTGGTAAATCATGCCAAGTGCAGATTTTGCTATTGATATAAGCCGTTTTTGCTTGGTTTTTAGAAAGCACGTCATCTTGCTCAAAAATTGCCAACGTAGCTAAAGCCGCACTACATGCCAAGGCATTGCCTGTATAACTGTGCGAATGTAAAAAGCCACGCGCAACACTATCGTCGTAAAAGGCCTGATAAATCTCATCACTTGTCAGCGTGACTGAAAGTGGTAAATAGCCGCCTGTAATACCTTTTGAAAGACAAATAAAATCTGGCTTAATATCGGCCTGCTCACAAGCAAACATCGTCCCGGTGCGACCAAAGCCCACGGCAATTTCATCGGCAATTAAATGGACTTGATATAGCGTGCAGACCTCTCGTGCACGTTTTAGATAAACCGGGTGATACATCCCCATGCCAGCGGCGCACTGAATAAGCGGCTCAATAATAAAAGCCGCAATCTCAGTATGATGTTGTTTTAAAAAGCCTTCTAAAAAATCAGCACAACGATTCGCATAAGCTTCCGCACTTTCGTCCGCCTCAGCCAAACGCGCATCTGGTGATTGCATTTGCGCACTTTGACGTAATAATGGCGCATAAGTATCTTTAAAAATTGCGACATCGGTCACCGACAAAGCACCAATGGTTTCACCGTGATAACTATTTTGCAGACTTAAAAATTGATTCTTTTGTGGCTGACCAATATTGCGCCAATAATGAAAGCTCATCTTAAGGGCAATTTCAGTTGCAGATGCGCCATCCGAGGCATAAAAACAATGCCCTAATCCCGTTAGCGCCCCTAGTTTTTCAGACAATTGCACTACAGGCTCATGCGTGAAGCCTGCCAACATGACGTGCTCTAATGTATTTAACTGCTCAGTAATTGCGGCTTTAATGCGTGGCTCATTATGCCCAAACAAATTCACCCACCAAGAACTCACACCATCCAAATAACGCTTACCCTCAAAATCTTTAAGCCAGACACCATCGCCACTGTCAATTGGAAGCAGCGGTAGAGTTTCGTGCGCTTTCATTTGTGTGCATGGATGCCACACAGACTTTAAGCTGCGACTTAGTAAGTCTTTATTCTTCACTAATATTTTTCACTAATGTAAAACCTGAGATGAAGTGACTGGCGGCGTAGCAAAATGGCTACTTTGAATGCCAATATCCCAAACCGCTTCTTTGCTGGACAATTGCAACATATTGCCAAAGGCAATCTTGAGCTCAGCATTAAAAGAAATTTGCACGTTAATGCCATCTTTTGCGCTAAATTCAAGTACGAATTGTGTGGCGATATCGGTCAATATCTTACAAGCAATAGCCAGCATGGGTTCCGCCAAGCGGGAAGTACGATTAGGTTGATATTGCGCACTGAAATCTAAATTTTGCGTGGAAGTTTTCATGAGGGCTTCAGGGGTAATGGTAGAGGCAGACATTAGCTTTCCACCGACTGCATCCAAGCCGCCTTGTGCATTCATTACAAGCAATTGCATAGAAGAATCAACTTCTAGTTGGCTGCCCTGCAACCAAGCCGAAATAGACTTAGCGATGCGACGTGTAATCCAAATCGCCAGCTCGGTATTGTCGGACAAACCCACTTTAAACAACATGCGGTCTTGCTCAATATCGAACGCTAAGTTTAATTGCTCTATCACTGCCGGCTTTTCGCCTGTCTGCCCTATTTTTCCAGTCACTATATATCCTTAAAGCTTTCAACGCTTGATGTGCTTATTATCGCCGATTGCGAGGAAATTGCGTTGAATTTGCTTATTAGATTTTATTTACAGATTTTTCTGCCAACAACAATATCAGTCATGACAGTAAGCTAGAATGATCGTTATCATTTTTTATAAGAAATTACAGATGGAAACCAATCCCTTAATTAGCCGTATCGGCAAAATACTATTCATCACCCTTATGATTATTTTTGCGCTTGGCACGCTATATACATGGCTTGCGCTTGCCTGGTCTTACTCAAAAGGTGAACGTGCTGGCTATGTGCAAAAACTTTCAGAAAAAGGCTGGCTGTGTAAAACATGGGAAGGAGAAATTGCTTTGCTTTCTATGCCAGGCACTATCAGCGAGAAATTTTACTTTAGCGTGCCAGACGCCTCTATTGCCGAGAAGCTCAATCAAAGTGTAGGGAAAAAAGTCGCCCTAGTTTATGAGCAACATATAGGCCTACCATCTTCTTGCTTTGGTGAAACTGAATACTTCGTTATTGACGTCAGAACTTTATAATAAAAAATATATACTCAAAAAATTCCCCCTCGCTCTTGAAATAAAAATCTCCGCCCCAAAGTATTAGCAGTCGATGGACAGGAGTGCTAAAATGCATTCTAATATTTTTGTTATGCGTTTTTTATTCAATTATTAAGGAGTTCGTTTATGAAAATTCGTCCTTTACACGATCGCGTGATCGTTAAGCGTCTAGAAGAAGTTCGTACTACTGCATCTGGCATCGTAATTCCAGACACAGCCACTGAAAAACCGGATCAGGGCGAAGTGATTGCTATAGGCCCTGGTAAAAAAGATGACAACGGCAAAGTGATCGCACTTGACGTTAAAGTGGGCGACAAAGTGCTGTTTGGCAAATACGCTGGCCAAAGTGTAAAAGTTGGCGGTGACGAATTGTTAGTCATGCGTGAAGAAGACTTAATGGGCGTTGTAGAAGCTTAATTGCTCCACCCTTTTTTAGCTTTAAATCAAAGCAAAGCTTTTATTTAAGCATTAAAGAATTTTTAGTAATTAATTAAGTAATTTAGGAGATTTAAGATGGCTGCTAAAGACGTAAGATTTGGTGATGACGTTCGCCAAAAAATGGTAAATGGTGTAAATATTTTAGCTAACGCAGTGCGCGTAACTTTGGGCCCTAAGGGTCGTAACGTGGTTTTAGAGCGCTCATACGGCTCACCTACCATCACAAAAGATGGTGTGTCTGTTGCTAAAGAAATCGAATTAAAAGACAAATTCGAAAACATGGGCGCGCAATTAGTTAAAGAAGTGGCAAGCAAAACCAATGATATCGCTGGTGACGGCACAACAACTGCAACCGTATTAGCGCAAGCAATTATCCGCGAAGGCATGAAATCTGTTGCGGCTGGCATGAACCCAATGGACTTGAAACGCGGCATTGACAAAGCGGTTGAGGCTGCTGTTGCTGACCTTAAAAAACAATCTGTTGCATGTACAACCAGCGCGCAAATCGCTCAAGTTGGCTCGATTTCAGCTAATTCAGATGCTTCAGTTGGCCAAATTATTGCTGATGCAATGGACAAAGTGGGCAAAGAAGGCGTGATTACTGTTGAAGATGGTTCAGGCCTTCAAAATGAACTAGATGTTGTGGAGGGTATGCAATTCGACCGTGGTTACCTATCACCATACTTCATCAACAACCAAGAACGTCAAATCGCATTGATGGACAATCCATTCGTGCTTTTATACGACAAGAAAGTCTCAAACATCCGTGATTTGCTTCCGGCGCTTGAACAAGTGGCTAAAGCAGGACGCCCATTGTTGATTATCGCCGAAGATATCGACGGCGAAGCATTAGCTACATTGGTGGTGAACAACATCCGTGGCATCTTAAAAACTTGTGCTGTTAAAGCCCCTGGTTTTGGAGACCGTCGTAAAGCCATGTTAGAAGACATCGCTATCTTGACTGGTGGAACTGTGATTGCT
>CAMCTR010000024.1 GCA_945878605.1 Candidatus Methylopumilus universalis
CGTTCCGAAGAACCAGTGAACTTGCCAGCTACAAACACTCACACCTATCGATTGTTCAAATTTTTAAAGAGCGGGTAACACTAAATTCTTTTCTAATTCACTAACCAGAATAATCCTCTGCGTTAGCAACGAGAGGGGCGCATTATACATAGCCAAAAAATCTCGTCAACTACTAAATTCGGTATTAAATTGCGGCTGCACCGCTTTCAGGTACCGCAAAAATCTAAATCGTAATGCGCTTTGATATGTTGGTTGCGGGGGCAGGATTTGAACCTACGACCTTCGGGTTATGAGCCCGACGAGCTGCCAGACTGCTCCACCCCGCGTCCGATTCGACATTAGTGCCGCCGAGAGGTAAGATTATAGCAAGCTTTGAGCCTGCCTGTCAAGGCTGAAACGGGATTATCTTGCAGGTGTTTGCCGCTTATTTGGATTGACCAGCCACAATCTTTCTGACCAATGCAAGATCATGATCCGTATCCACACCAGCAGCTGGCGCTTCGTCCGCAATTGATAAAATGATTTGATGCCCATGCCACATTGCCCTTAACTGTTCCAATGCTTCATACTGCTCAATCAGCGCTGGCGTTAAGTTTGCATAGGCATGCAAGAAGCTTGTGCGATAAGCATAAACGCCAACGTGTCGATAAACAGGCATACCGCCTGGCAAATCTTCAGATTGCGCAAAAGCATCACGCGCATAAGGAATTGGAGCGCGACTAAAATACATGGCGTAGCCTTGTGCATCCATCACGACCTTCACCACGTTAGGGTTAAGCAAGGTTTCTTTGTCATGTATCGCATGACAAAGCGTAGCAATAGAGGCTTGAGGATGCGCATTTAAATCCGCCGCAACTTGCTTAATGAGTTTTGGATCAATCAGAGGCTCATCACCTTGCACGTTTACCACCAAAACATCATCAGCCCATTTGAAATGAGCTGCAACCTCGGCAATTCTATCTGTACCAGAAACGTGATCTGCACGCGTCATCGCCGCTTTAAATCCAGATTGCTCAACCGCATTGAATATATCAATATGATCGGTGGCAACAATAACATCTTCCGCACCACTCGCCACAGCCTGCTCTGCAACACGCACCACCATAGGCTTGCCACCAATATCCAACAATGGCTTGGCTGGCAAACGGCTGCTCGCATAACGCGCCGGGATAACGACTTTAAATCTCATCTATTGAATATTTGGCTAAGTCGAAATTAAACTTCTTCAGCATCAGGCAATTTTCTTGCCTCTACCTCTAGCATCACAGGGATGTCATCTTTAACTTGGAACCCTAAGCGGCAGGGCTTACATACCAACTCTTGCTCCACTTTGCGATAATGAAAAGGTCCTTTGCAAACTGGGCACACCAAAATATCGAGTAATTTAATATCCATACTATTTTCCTTTGCTTAATGTTGCCAGTTTTTGCAACATCAATTTATTTAATCCATCGCCTATATTAGCACTGACCGGCAGCATCCAAATATCGTACTGCGCGTTACCTTTGGCAAATTGTGCACACTTCACCGCATCTTTTTCCGTCATCACAATCGTCTTGCCAGCAAACGGGGATAAATCCTGTGGCACAAAAGCATGGTGGTCAGCAAAACTTTTTCGCTCAAAAACCAAACCCATTTTTATTAATGTATCAAAGAATCGCTTAGGGTTACCGATTCCCGCAACAGCCACTAAAGACTTATTATTAAAAAAGTGTGCAGTCTGTTGGGATTTTCCATCGAATAATGAAATAAAAACATCTCCAGAAAACTCCATCTCAAACACTGGCGACAGAAATTCTGTTTTAATTTCTGTTTTAATTAAAGTCTGCTGATTAGCATTGGTCATTACAATGGCATCAACCGCATTCAGTCGAGATTTAGATTCTCGCAGAGGGCCTGCAGGCAACAATAATTCATTTCCAAAAGTACGCGCTGCATCAACAACGGCAATTTCAATATCGCGTTGCAAAGCATAATGCTGAAGTCCGTCATCACTGACAACTACATTGACCTGAGGGTGCGCTTTTAATAATGCCATCGCCGCAACCACTCGATCAGCACCCACAAAAACTGGACAAGCTATACGCTTAGCAATTAGCAAGGGCTCATCACCAACTTGGCTTGGCGAGCTATTGGATGAAACTTCGGTCACATTATTTACTGATCCACCGTAGCCGCGACTAATAATGCCTGGGTTTAAACCTGAAAAACTTAATTGCTGCGCCAGCCAAATTACAAGAGGAGTTTTCCCTGTCCCCCCAATACTGATGTTACCAACCACAATAACGGGAACTGGAAGCTTATAGCTTCTTAAAACGCCTAGCCGAAATAGATATTTTCTGGTGGTGCTCAGAAAAAAGAAAACAAGAGACATGGGCAAAAGAACAAGATGCCAGATTGAATAGCCATTCCATTGTTTTTGGAGCCAATCAGCCATTCACCTATCGCCAGTCTTTAGTGGAACTGCTTCTGATAAAGCTTGGCGTAATGACCGCCTGCTTTTAAGAGTTCAGCATGTGTGCCACTTTCGACGATCTCGCCATGCTCCATGACAAAAATACGATCAGCGTTTTCAATGGTCGATAAGCGATGGGCAATAACGATGCTGGTTCGATTTTTCATCAGCGTATCTAATGCTGCTTGAACATGTTGCTCTGACTCGGTATCCAAAGCAGAAGTCGCCTCATCCAACAATAGAATAGGCGCATCTTTAAAAATCGCTCGGGCAATAGCTAAACGCTGACGCTGGCCGCCAGATAGTCGAACGCCTCTATCCCCAATCTCGCTTTGTAAGCCTCCCGGCAATTGCTGAATAAACTCCCAAGCATGTGCAGCTTTTGCCGCAGCAATTACCTTTTCTTCACTCACGTCAAGCAAGGTGCCATAAGCAATATTGTTAAAAACCGTGTCGTTAAATAAGACTACATCTTGGCTTACTAGCGCAAACTGCTCACGTAGATTACTGAGTTTGAGTGCGCGAATATCAACACCATCCAAGAGAACTAGCCCCTCTTGATGCTCATAAAAGCGCGGAAGCAAATTAACCATCGTGGTCTTTCCCCCGCCAGAGCGCCCAACCAGTGCCAATTTCTCGCCGGGCTTAATGACAAAGCTAAGTTGATTCAGCGCATTGCTTTTAGCGTTTTCATAACGCAAGCCAACACCCTTAAATTCAATCTCCCCTTTAGCACGGCTAATTTCAAGCGTACCCGCATCTAACTCAGGCTGAGTATCAATCAAACCAAACACACTCTGCGCAGCGGCCACCCCCACTTGAACAGTCTCATTCATCTTGGTCAAACTTTTAATGGGTGGAATCAGCATAAGAAGTGCACCGATAAAGGCAGCAAATTCGCCAGCCGTAAATTTACCGACTGAATAATAAACAACCGCACCCAAAGAAAATGCAGCGAGCATTTCGATCACCATGCTATTGATGCCAGATATACGGGTTAAGCGGATTTGCATATGACGATTTTTAGCCACAATGGAAGCAAGTCTTTTTTGCTCGTATTCCGCCCCGGCAAAAATCTTAATCATGCGTTGCCCAGCGCTCGCCTCTTCAGCAACTTGGGTCATTTCACCCATTGTGTCTTGATTGGCTTTTCCAGCCTCTCTTAGTTTTGGCGTCATTCTCTTTAAATACAAAACCATTAGCGGCGCAGTCACGGCAAAAATCAAGGTGAGGCGCCAATCCAAATACAACATATAGGCCACCATGCCAACGATCGTCAAACTATCACGAACAGAGCTAACAGCCGCATTGGTAGCGGCACTCGACATTTGCTCAGCGTCATAAGTAAGCTTAGATGTCACAATTCCAGCGGAATTAGAATCAAAAAAACTGACAGGCAAGGTCATGAGCCTAGCAAAGGCTTCAACCCTTAAATCTTCCACCACTCGACGTTCAACCCATCTCATCGCAAAGGTAGAAGCAAAGCCAGCAAATGCACGCAAAGCCAATAAGCCAAACAACATAAATGGCAGAAGGTGAAGCATGGAGGTGTCGTGTTGAACAAAACCCGCGTCTGTAACTAATTTAATAGTGGCTAAAAAGCCGGTATTAGTCGCTGAAAAAGCAACGAGCGCAAGAATGCTAAACCCAAACATTTGCCAATAACGAAGTGCATATTTGAGCATGCGAAAATAAAGCATCTTAGCGGAATATTGATGCGCATGTGGTTTAGTAGGACTAGATTTGGCCATGAGTTTGACTACTTAAATCAACAACCCCAAGCGCATGCATGACATGAAATGCTTGGGGCTTTTTGAGAATGACATCAACGGATAGTTATCCATCAACAAATGATTAATTATTACCACCAGTTTGCGTTGCAAATGTGATGTGCGTATAACCCACTTGGCGCGCAGCCTCCATCACATTTATTACAGACTGATGCGTAGTTTTAGCATCTGCGTTAATAATAATGGTTGGCTCTTTACCAGCGCCCGCTGCTCTTTGTAAGGCTTCACCAATTGCGCTAACAGAACCTTCAGAGAGTGTATTTTTAGCAACAACATAATTACCTTTTGAGTCAATGCCCACGTCAATGACCAAAGGCTTTTGATCGGGGGAGTTGGCTTCTGCAGTAGGCAAGTTGATTTGCAATTCACTCATCCGAGCAAATGTTGCACTGACCACCAAGAAAATAATAATAACCAGCAACACGTCGATTAATGGCACGAGATTCATTTCTAAATCTTCGTGCTTTTTGCCACGTTGAAAATTCATATCACTTACGCTCGCCGTTAATAATTTCTACCAACTTAATCGCTTGTTGTTCCATTTCAACAATCAAACCATCCACTTTCGCGCGGAAATATCGATGTGAAATCATCGCTGGCACAGCCACCACGATGCCGCCAGCCGTGTTGTAAAGCGCCACTGAAATACCTTTAGCGAATTGAGCCACGTCGTGACCAGAACCCGCTGCATTAAACGCTCCGAACAGCTCCACCATACCAATCACCGTACCCAATAAGCCGAGCAATGGGCTGACTGTCGCAATCGTACCTAAAGTAGATAAGTGCTTTTCAAGCTTGTGTGCCACAGCGCGACCTGACTCTTCAATCGACTCCTTAATGACATCTCTTGATGATGATGCATTGCTCAAGGCACTAGCAAAAACCTCACCCAGTAAGGAATGTGCTTGTAATTTATCGCAAGTCTCTTTAGTAACAGCGCCCTGTGCTAACCATTTTTTGACTTCAGGCAATAAATTTGAAGGTGCAATCAACTCACTCCGCAAAGTCCAAGCGCGCTCAACAATAATGGCAATTGCAACGATAGATGCAAGGATAAGTGGATAAATTGGCCATCCAGCAGCTTTGATGATTTCTAACACGGGCTCTCCTAAAAATTCTTAAAAATTCGCTCTTAGCTTAAAAGTTAACCAAGCCGCATAAACTGCCGTTACTTTAGCGCGTCGGTGCTTTTTCAGCAAGTGTGCTGACTCAAATCAATCCGCTATTTGTCATGCCAATATTGACGATGCATTTTGCCCCAACTTTGTGCAATCAATCTTTCTCGTTGACCATTAAATAAAACATAACAATCTTCATTGACCAATAAGCCTTTATAACGCTCTGCGGCAAAAAAATTTGGTTCCAGCGCCGAATCTTCGAAATCAAAGCCATTTGGGTTTATGCTGGCATAACGATTTTTACTGAATCAGCCAAAAATCTGAGGGTTAAAGATAATTGCCCAAATCGCCATGAGAGACTAAAACATCAACAACTTGCCATCCACTAATTTATATTGGCGTTTTAATTTCGCAGACAACTCCAAATCGTGCGTCACCACCACCAAAGCCAGACCTTGAGTTTGGTTCATCTCCAGCAACAAATCGAATACAGCATGTGCTGTATGTCTATCCAAGTTTCCTGTCGGCTCATCTGCCAAAACGCATTGCGGTCGAGTCACCAAAGCTCGAGCAACTGCTGCGCGCTGTCGCTCACCGCCAGAAAGCTCACCAGGCATATGCTCCATGCGATGCCCCAAGCCAACTCTTCTCAACACTTCAGCAGCGCTCGCCATCGACTCTTCTCGCGGTGAACGGCGAATTAACAAAGGCATCGCCACATTTTCTAGCGCGGTAAATTCTGGCAACAAATGGTGAAACTGATAGACAAAACCTAATGATTGATTACGCAATTCGCCGCGCTTGGTTTCGTTCATTTCAGCAAGTGGCTTACCTAAAATGCTGACTTCACCGGCGCTAGGTGCGTCCAAACCGCCTAGCAGATGTAAAAGTGTACTTTTGCCAGAACCAGAAGTGCCGACAATCGCGACTTGCTCGCCTGATTGCACATCTAAATCAATGCCATTAAGCACCGCCACATCTAAGCCCGCATAGGTTTTTTGCAATCCTATTGACTGAAGAATATGGTTAGTCATAGCGCAAAGCCTCAGCTGGATTCATTTTGGAAGCTTTCCAACTTGGATAAAGTGTCGCAATCAAACTCAAGAAGAACGAAAGAGTCACGATAGTCATCACATCCCCCCACAATAAATGGGACGGTAATTCGCTAATGTAGTAAATGTCTTTTGCCAAAAATTGCACATTAAATACATGCTCAATAAATGGGACAATTGTGCTGATATTGAGCGCAATCAACACCCCAAAAAATCCGCCGACAACGGTGCCAATGACGCCAATCAGTGCTCCCTGCACAATGAATATCGCCATGATGCTAGGTGGGCTGGCGCCAAAGGTGCGCATAATCGCAATATCTGCGCGTTTATCGGTCACCGCCATGACTAAAGTTGAAACAATATTAAATGCCGCAACAGCCACAATCAGGGCCAAGATAATAAACATCACGCGTTTTTCCATTTGGATAGCACGGAAGAAATTGGCATGCTCTTGCGTCCAATCCGACAAAAACAAAGCCTGTGTTTCATCGCTCAACACCAATGCCAGATCACGCGATATTTTTGGTGCTAAAAACAAATCATCCAATTTTAAACGCACACCAGAAACGTTATCGCCCATACGATAGAGCTTGGCGGCATCGTCGATATTAATCAGCGCCAAGCCCGCATCGTATTCATACATGCCTATCTGAAATAAACCGACCACCGTGAATTGCTTAATCCTAGGTACAATCCCAGTGGGCGTAAATTGACCTTGCGGTGCCATCAGCACAACTTTGTCGCCTAAAATCACCCCCAGGGACTGCGCAAGTTCGGCACCAAGTACAATGCTAAACTCACCCGCTTTTAAATCAGCTAATTGCCCAGCGCGCATATGGCCAGCCAAGTCAGAAACTTTACCTTCTTCACTGGG
The DNA here is from genome assembly GCA_945878605.1 of Candidatus Methylopumilus universalis. Classification (GTDB taxonomy): domain Bacteria; phylum Pseudomonadota; class Gammaproteobacteria; order Burkholderiales; family Methylophilaceae; genus Methylopumilus_A; species Methylopumilus_A universalis_B. Next base: position 7,290 of record CAMCTR010000024.1, read on the forward strand.
CAACACGCCCCTCACAATCACGCCTTGCACCGCTTGACCGTTAGAAAGCATACCTTGCGCCATAATGTATGGCGCTGTACCAGTCACATGTTTAGCAGTTTGTACTTTGGAGGAAACGGCCTGCCAATCCGCAAGCACGTTATTCGCACCCGTGATTTGCAAATGCGAAGCCACGCCCAAAATACGTGAACGCAACTCCTCTTGAAAGCCGTTCATCACTGAAAGCACAACGATTAAAGCAGCAACCCCAAGCCCAATGCCGACCATGCTAGTGAACGAAATAAAGGAAATGAAGTGATTGCGTCTTTTGGCTCGGGTGTAGCGCATGCCGACAAAAAGCTCAAACGGCAATGACTCTTTGAATTTTAGCAAGCGAACAAAAATGGACATCAACTTTATTAGCCAGAACACGCCTATATGAAGTTGCATTTGCTGAGATTGCTTTTGCGGATGGCTCATGAATAATTGGACTAAAGCAATAATGTGAATAGGAGAATTTTAGCAGGGTTAAGCCATCATTCTGTTAAAATTGCAGAATGTTTACAGGAATAATTCAAGCCACTGGCAAAATCGAAACCATCACCCCTGCGGGCGATGACGTCAAACTGCATATCAACTCCGGGTCACTGGATATGTCAGACGTGCAAATTGGCGACAGCATTGCCACAAATGGCGTATGCCTGACCGCAGTGACTTTTAGCGACAAGCACTTTGAAGCCCACGTTTCAAAAGAAACACTCAACTGCACAGTGGGCTTGGATTCCCCACGCGAAGTTAATCTAGAAAAAGCACTTCGCTTTTCAGATAGATTAGGTGGGCACTTAGTCAGCGGGCACGTTGATGGTGTTGGTCAAGTAGTTAGATTTGAATCTATCGGCGACTGCTGGATATTAGTCATTCGCGCGCCGCACAACCTATCTCGCTATGTTGCCATCAAAGGCTCTATTGCCATTGATGGCGTCAGCCTCACCGTCAACACTGTCGACAAAGACACTTTCAGTATGAACCTTATTCCTCACACACTAGAAAACACCGCACTCAACCTTTTGGGCGTGGGTAGTCGTGTGAATTTAGAAGTCGACCTGATTGCGCGCTATGTTGAACGTATGACGCAATGGGGCAATGAGAGCGAACCAGCATGAGCGCCCTAAAAATTAGTAATTTCAAAATCAGCTCAACTGAAGAAATCATCAGCGAGATTCGCAATGGTCGCATGGTCATTTTGGTGGATGAAGAAGATCGCGAAAATGAAGGTGACTTAGTCCTTGCGGCGCAGTTCGCCTCACCAGAACACATAAACTTTATGGCAAAACATGGCCGCGGCCTAATTTGCTTGACGCTAACTGAATCGCGTTGCCGTCAACTGAATCTTAATTCAATGGTGGATAACAACGGCTCCAGCATGCACACCAACTTTACGGTTTCGATTGAAGCCGCGGAAGGGGTGACAACCGGCATTTCAGCTGGAGATCGTGCACGCACCATTCAAGCCGCAGTGACCAAACAAGCCACGGCAAAAGACATCGTCAGTCCAGGTCATGTATTTCCACTTGCCGCAGTAAATGGTGGTGTGTTAGTCCGCGCTGGTCACACTGAAGCGGGTTGTGATTTAGCCTCACTTGCTGGCTTGGAGCCAGCCTCTGTGATTTGTGAAATTCTAAAAGATGACGGTAGCATGGCGCGTTTGCCCGACCTCATTGATTTTGCCGAAACGCATCAACTCAAAATCGGCACGATTGCAGATTTAATTCACTACCGTAGCGAAAATGAATGTTTGGTTGAGCGCAAAGCAGAACGCAACATTGAAACCCCATACGGCAAAATGCGCTTAATGGCTTACACCGACCGAATGGCGCAAGAGACACATTTGGCGTTAGTAAAAGGCACACCAAGACCAGACCAAGAAGTGCTGGTGCGAGTGCATGAGCCTTTATCAGTGTTTGATTTGCTCGATAGCAGTAGTCATAGCCACTCATGGAATATGTTAGAAGCTATGAAAACAATTAGCGCGGCTGAAAGCGGGGTGATTGTGATGCTCAATAGGAATGAAAACGGTGAAGATTTACTCAGCCGCATTGTGAATGCAGATGAACCAATTCGCCTCAAACAAGACTTACGCAACTACGGCATAGGCTCACAAATCTTACTAGATTTAGGTGTGCGTAAAATGAAGCTGATGGCGACCCCACGCAAAATGCCGAGCATGGCGGGTTTTGGGCTAGAGGTGACAGGATACTTTGAGTCGACTTAATTCAATAGAAAAGATATAATCCGCAACGTGGAAAACGTCAATCTTACTGGACACTATCTCATTGCAATGCCCGCAATGACGGATCCACATTTTGCAAAATCTGTTACTTATATTTACGAACACAATGAAACAGGCGCGATGGGCGTGGTGATTAACCACCCTATCGAAATGAAATTAGATGCCCTGTTCAAACAAATCAATCTCAACATTTCTGAACTCACCATCGCACAGCAAACGGCCCAATTTCGCGGGCCTGTGCAAATTGAGCGTGGCTTTGTGCTGCATCAACCCCCAGGAGATTGGGACAGCACCCTTGCCGTAATAGGCAACACCGCACTCACAACCTCAAAAGACGTTCTAGTAGCGGTTGCGAATGGTAATGGCTCAGACAAAATACTCGTGACATTGGGCTTTGCAGGCTGGTCGCAAGGCCAGCTAGAAGATGAAATCAGCAAAAATGCTTGGCTCACCGTTGAAGCAAAAGACTCAGTGATTTTTGATACGCCAAACGCAAACAAACTCAACGCAGCAATTGGCTTATTAGGCTTAAATTTTGCTAACCTTTCCGAGGTGGCTGGCCATGCTTAAATCATTGCAGGCCATCAACAACGACAAAACCATACAGCCCTCATTTGAAGGCACAGTGCTAGCCTTTGATTTCGGCCTCAAACGCATCGGCGTTGCCTCTGGTGAACACATGCTAGGTATTGCTCACCCACTCACTACACTTAATGCAGAATCCAACGACGACAGATTTGATTTAATCGCTGAATTAATTAAAGAATGGAAGCCAAGCACCTTAGTGGTTGGGTTACCGCTTAGCTTAGACGGCGAAGAACACGACGTCACCCTACTTTGCAAAAAATTTGCGCGCCGCATGGATGGACGCTTCAATCTGCCAATTCTGATGATAGACGAGCGACTTAGCTCAGCAGAGGCCAGCCAGTTCTTAAGTGAAAGTGGCATCAATGGTCGCAAACAAAAACCGATGTTGGACCAAGTTGCGGCGCAAGTCATATTACAATCCTATTTCGACATGATTACCCATGAAATGACCAAACGGCAGCATCATGAATCTACCTAACGCAGAAATTCTTTTTGAAACGCTCGCTGAGCGCATCAAGCCTCTCATTAAAGCGAACACCGCCATTGTCGGCATCCACAGTGGCGGCGCTTGGTTGGCTGAGCGACTATTGCCGCTGTTAGGTCATGACTTAGAGCACGGCATCTTAGACGTTTCGTTTTATCGTGATGATTTCAATGAGCGCGGCTTACATAGGGAAACCAAGCCATCACAAATCCCATTTGATGTGCAAGACAAACACATCCTATTAATTGATGACGTGTTTTACACTGGCCGCACTATTCGCGCCGCAATGAATGAATTGTTTGATTACGGCCGCCCTGCCAGCATTACGCTTGCAGTGTTGGTTAATCGCGGCGGACGTGAATTGCCGATTGCACCTCAAATTAGTGCTTTTAATACTGAGCTCGATGATTCACAAAACCTACAATTACTCCGCCATGAGAATGGCACCTTTTACTTTACGCTGGAAGAGAACACGTAATGCTAAATCCTCAACTGAACGATGACGGCGAACTTAAACACCTTCTGTCCATTGAAGGCTTGCCCAAAAGGATATTGAACCAAATCTTAGACACGGCAGAATCGTTTGCGGGTGTGGCCGAACGCGAAGTGAAAAAAGTACCGCTGCTACGCGGCAAAACTGTATGTAACTTGTTCTTTGAAAACAGTACCCGCACCCGCACTACTTTTGAGATTGCCGCCAAGCGCCTCTCAGCGGATGTGATTACGCTGAACGTGAGTACTTCCTCACAATCCAAAGGCGAGACCATCTTAGATACCATTGATAACCTCACCGCCATGCATGCTGATATGTTTGTGGTACGCCATGCACAATCTGGTGCTGCACATATGATCGCCAAGCACGTTGCCCCGCATATTAGCGTCATCAACGCAGGTGATGGCAGTCATGCACACCCAACACAGGGTTTGTTAGATGTATTTACCATTCGTAAATACAAACCTGAAATGCACAATTTACGTGTGGCCATTGTCGGGGATGTATTGCACTCTCGCGTAGCCCGTTCAGAAATCCACGCGCTTACCACACTAGGCGTGCCAGAAGTTCGGGTGATTGCCCCTAAAACACTACTACCGCAGGACGTCGAAAAACTAGGCGTTCATGTCTATCACGACATGAACGAAGGCTTAAAAGATGTAGACGTGGTGATGATGCTACGCCTACAAAATGAACGTATGGCTGGCGCGATGCTTCCGAGCGCACAAGAGTATTTTAAAATCTACGGCCTTACCTCAGAAAAACTTGCACTCGCAAAACCCGATGCCATTGTGATGCACCCGGGCCCAATGAACCGAGGCGTGGAAATCGATAGTGCTGTGGCGGATGGCACACAATCGGTTATCTTGCCACAAGTGACTTATGGTATCGCAGTGCGGATGGCGGTAATGAGCATTTTAGCGGGAAATTAATCATGAAAATACACATTAAAAACGGCCACTTAATCGACCCTAAAAATGGCATTGATGCCAAACAGGATATATACATCGCCGCAGGTAAAATCGCTGCGATTGGCAATGCGCCTGAAGGCTTCGTTGCCAATCAAACCATAGATGCAACCAACCTAGTCATCATCCCTGGTTTGGTGGATTTGTCTGCACGTTTGCGCGAACCTGGCTTTGAGCACAAAGCCACACTAGAAAGTGAAATTCTAGCCGCAGCCGCAGGTGGCGTTACTAGCCTTGTCTGCCCACCAGATACCGACCCAGTGCTTGATGAGCCTGGCTTAGTTGAAATGCTCAAGCATCGCGCCAAACAACTTAACCAAGCACATGTTTATCCCCTTGGCGCCCTCACCCACCAATTGGCCGGCAAAGAAATTACCGAAATGTGCGAGCTCAGTGAGGCTGGCTGTGTAGGGTTCTCGCAAGCAGATGTCACCATTAAAGACACGCAAGTATTGTGGCGCGCTATGCAATACGCAGCGACCTTTGGCTTTACCGTATGGCTCCGTCCAGAAGAGCCTTACCTAGCTAAAGATGGCGTTGCGCATGATGGTGAAGTCGCCGCCAGACTAGGTTTAAAAGGTATCCCTACTGCAGCTGAAACTTTAGCCATTGCAAGTATCTTGCGCATCGCAAAAGAAACAGGCGCCAAAGTGCATCTATGCCGCCTCTCTTCTTCAGAAGGGGTAGAGATGGTGCGCACCGCGAAAAAAGCAGGGCAGCAAGTCACTTGTGATGTCAGCGCAAACCACCTGCACCTCACCGACTTCGATATTGGCTATTTCAATGCCAATACCCACCTCAAACCACCTGTGCGCAGTCAACGTGACAAAACCGCACTTAGCAACGGCTTAGCGGATGGCACGATTGACGCTATTTGCTCAGACCATACTCCCGTGGATGATGACGCAAAACTCTATCCATTTGCCGAAGCTGAAGCGGGCGCTACGGGGCTAGAGTTGCTTTTACCACTCACGCTCAAATGGGCAGAGGAAAACAAGCTCAAATTAAGCGATGCGGTAAAACACATCACCCAAGCGCCAGCAAATATCTTAGGTGTTGAAGCCGGCGATTTAAGCGTGAATGCCAGCGCAGATATTTGTGTGTTTGACCCAAAACAATATTGGAAGGTAGAAGCTAAAGCGCTTCTCAGTCAGGGCAAGAACACTCCGTTTCTTGGCTTAGAATTAGCAGGGAAAGTTAAATACACCCTCGTTAATGGACATGTGGTGCATGGTTAGATTTTGAGATAATTTAATGACCTAATAACAAAATGCTTCAAAAATCACTTCTGTTTTTTTCTATATTTCTATTCAACTCAGTTTGTTTTGCTCATGATTTTATTGAACACTAACGCTTCGACAAGCTCAGCAAGATCGGCTTTACTTCTCCAGAGTCAACAAACCTCTCAGTTTAGGTGTAATCGACTGCTCAAAATCGTCAATCAGCACATACACTGCAGGCACAAATAACAAGCTTAATGCAGTAGAAGCCAGCAAGCCGCCTATCACCGCAACCGCCATTGGTTCACGGAAGGCGTTACCCGCCCCAAAACCAAGCACTAAGGGCAACATGCCTGCAATCATGGCCATAGAAGTCATAACAATTGGTTTAGCACGCTGTTGAGCAGCTTCTAAAATGGCTTCGTGGCGAGATTTGCCCAATGCAATGGTTTCGATAATGCAGTCCACCAACAAGATTCCGTTTTTACCGACGATGCCTGAGAGCATGAGAATGCCGATGACTGAGGGCAATGAAAGCGACTCGCCAAATATCCAAAGCGCCAAACAGGCACCAAAGATAGAGAGCGGGAGCGCGACCATAATGGTGATGGGCTGAAGCACGGTACGGAATAACAGTACCAGCACGCCAAGCACAACCATGGCGCCAAATACCATGGCCATTAAAAATGAATCAAACATCTCGCCTAGCAATTCTGCATCGCCAGTATCAAAACGTTTGACGCTTTTTGGGAGATTTTTTAAGGCTGGCAATTCCTCAACACCATCCAAGCCTTCACCCAGCGTTGCATGATTAAGGTTCGCTGCTAGCGTGATTTGGCGCTGTCTGTCATAACGCAAAATGCTCGCTGGGCCAGAGCTAAAGCTCACATCTGCCACCGCAGAAATCGGCAACATGGTGCCTTCGCTATTGGGCACCAGCAATTGGCTGATCATCGCGCCATCTTCTTTAGCACCTGCATTGAGCTGAACGCGCAACGGAACTTGGCGATCATCAAGATTGATTCTAGCGAGATTGGAATTCAAATCTCCCATGGTTGCTACGCGAGCCGTTTCTGCAATCACATCCGTATTCACACCAAAGCGCGCAGCATCTTCAGTTCTTGGTGTAATCACGTATTCAGAATGCGGCAATGGAATGGTGGATGAGACTTCTTTTAAGCCTGCTAAGCCACACATTTGCGTTTCTAAGGCGCTAGCTGTTTGCGCTAAATCCTCTGGCTTACTGCTTGCCAGAGAAAAAGTCAGCGCCTTACTTCCGTTTTCATTAAGTACTGAAATACGGGCATTGGGGATATTCGCAAAATCTTGCAGGATATTTTGCTCAAAAGTTTTCACATCTACGCTACGCTCAGATTTAGGCTTGAGGCGAACAAGGACAGAAGCACGGCGAACTTCACCATCGATATTGGTATCGACATCCGCGCCACCAGCTAAAGAATAAACAGATTGCACTTCTGGTTTTTTTCGTAAAGCTTCAGTCATCAAAACCAACACTTGGTCAGTTTCTTGAATGCGTGAACCTGCTGGCAATTCCACTTGCAAGTTAGATTGCGATTTGTCTTCAAACGGCATGAAGTCGGTTGGCAATCGTAATGCAATCAACACGGTCACCACCATAATGCCAATCGCAATGAGCAGCGAAGTTTTAGGCTGAGCCAAAGCACGCTCTAGCCAGTGACGATAGAGTGCCATCCATGATGAAGGTGCATGACTTTCATCAAAAGGCTTTAGTAAATAAGCCGCCAAAACAGGCGTGATAAAACGGGCAACAAACAATGAAAAAATGGTCGCGACCGCTACCGTTAAACCAAACTGAATAAAGTATTGACCAACCACCCCGCCCATAAAGCTGACAGGCACGAACACCGCCACAATCACCACGGTAGTTGCAACCACCGCCAAACCAATTTCATCCGCAGCCTCCATCGCAGCCCGATAGGCAGATTTCCCCATGCGTAAATGGCGCATGATATTTTCAATCTCAACGATGGCATCGTCCACCAGCACACCAGAAACAAGCGACAAAGCTAGCAAGCTCACCATGTTAAGTGAAAAGCCCAGCCACTGCATGATGAGAAAAGTAGGAATCACAGACAGCGGAATGCCTAGGGCGATAATCCAAGTGGCGCGCCAATTGCGGAAGAAAACAAACACCACAGCTGCCGCCAGCAAGGCGCCTTCGATAAACGACCAAAGTGCGGCATGGTAAGTGTCTTGGCTAAACTCAACCAAGGTTTGCGCTTGGGTAAAACTGACATCTGAATGAGTGCTTTGGATTTCTTTAAGCACAGCTTGCACTTCTTTTTCTACACTCACTTCA
>CAMCTR010000025.1 GCA_945878605.1 Candidatus Methylopumilus universalis
AGCCTAAAGCAGAGAAAACAAAAGCTGACCCAGAGGCGCTAAAGAAATTGCAACAAGCCTTATTGGTAGAGGATGCGCAATCTCAAAAGCATAAAGTTGCTAAGCCGGAAGCCAGTCCTACAGGTTCAAAAACGGCTCAAGTGGCACAAGCAGGATTACCAAACGCAAGTGAAGTTGATAAATACAAGGTTTTGATTAGCAACAAAATTAAACAGCATGTGAATAAGCAATCGTGTGGGGCTGATAAAGCGATTAAAGTTTCTTTTATGATTGCACTCATGCCAACAGGTGAAGTAATGGGACACCCTAAATTACTTAAAGGGAGCGGAATTCCAGCTTGTGATGATGCGGTTGAGCGTGCAATTTTAGAGTCTCAGCCATTGCCTGTTCCAGCTTCGGCAGATTTGTTTAGCCAGTTTCGTGAGTTAAATTTAGTTTTTAGCCCAAACGCCCCTAACTAATTTGATAGAATTAACCTATGATTAAAAATAAATTTTTTCTGTTATTGCTTTTACTTTTGCCTATTGTCGGAAGAGCTGAACTTACTTTAGAGGTGGTGGGCGGGGCGGCGCAACAAATCCCGATTGCTGTTGTACCTTTTTCCTCGCAGGCTGGGGCAACTCAGGTGACGCAGGACAATATTAGTAACGTGATTGGTGCAGACTTGCGTTTAAGTGGCTTGTTTCGTGTGCTTGAAACGCGCGGTGTTAGCAGTCAGCCGCATACGCTATCTGAAGTGAAATATAGTGATTGGTCCGCTATTCAAGCGCAAGCATTAACCATTGGCACTTTAGAGAGCTTGCCAGGCAACAGATTGAAAGTGTCTTTTAGGCTGCTGGATGTGCTCAAGCAAAATCAATTGCTAGCGATGGAGTTTAATATTACGCCAGCACAGCAACGTGCAACAGCGCACAGAATGGCAGACATGATTTATGAGAAGCTAACTGGCGAAAAGGGGGTGTTTGCGACACGTATTACTTACGTGAATAAAGAAAATGGACGTTACTCTTTGCAAGTTGCTGATGCTGATGGGTTTAACCCGCAGACAGTTGTCTCTTCAAAAGAGCCGCTTATTTCACCTTCATGGTCACCAGATGGCACGAAGCTCGCTTACGTTTCGTTTGAAAAGAAAAAGCCTGTGATTTTTGTGCAGTCTTTGGTCTCTGGCCAGCGGATTGTATTGGCGAATTTTAAGGGCAACAATAGTGCGCCAGCTTGGTCACCAGATGGAACCAAGCTCGCTATTGTACTGACTTATAGTGCGAACTCTCAAATCTATGTGATTAACGCAGATGGCACAGGACTGCAACAAGTGTCATTTAGTAATGGTATAGATACTGAGCCAGAGTGGTCGCCAGATGGCTCGTCAATATATTTCACGTCTAATCGAGGCGGTGGCCCGCAAATTTATCGTATGCCTGCTTTGGGTGGAGAGGCAAAGCGAGTGACATTTGAAGGTGCTTATAATGTGAGCCCTCATGTGTCAACGGATGGTAAGCTGTTGACGTTTATCAAACAGACGCCAGTTGGCTTTAAGGTTGCAGTGCAGGACTTAGCCACAGGCCAAGTGCAGACGCTAAGCGACACGACTCAAGATGAGTCACCTAGTTTCGCGCCAAATGGCCGCATGATTCTTTACGCGACCAATGTTGGTGGTAGAGGCTCTTTGGCTGCGGTTTCAGTGGATGGACGTGTTAAGCAGCGTTTAAAAGATACAGGTGGTGATGTGCGTGAGCCATCATGGGGTTCATCACAGAATTAATTGGGTAGTTGAAAGATTTTTTTGTGTTTTTATTTAGGAGAACGATGATGAAGAAAAATTTATTAATCAGTGTTTTATTGGCAGCTACTTTAGCTGCATGTTCCAGTAATGTAGTAAAAGAAAAGCCAGCCGCACCAGTGGTAGACAGCAGCAAATCTAGTCAAACGACTCAACCTAGTGCTGCAGCGAAAGAGGATAGCGCATCAACAACATCAGCAACGCAAACTGATGTTGCAGCAAATCCATTGAAAGATCCAAATAACATTCTTTCAAAACGTAGCATCTTCTTTGATTTTAACAAAGACGAAGTCAAAGCTGAGTTTCGCCCTTTGGTGGAATCGCATGCTAAATATTTAGTTGCAAATCCAAATGCTAAAGTGATTTTCCAAGGCAATGCAGATAATCGTGGTTCACGTGAGTACAACTTGTCATTGGGTCAACGTCGTTCAGTGGCTGTAAAAAAAGCAGCGAATGTATTGGGTGTGCAAGACAAGCAAATCGAGACAGTGAGCTATGGCGAAGAAAAAGCTAAAGACTGCAAAGACGAAACTTGTTACCAACAAGATCGCCGTGTTGATATCGTTTACGAAAACGAGTAATCAATATGCGTAGACTGATTCTGATAACTGTTTACTTGTTGAGCATCTCTCAATGGGCGCAAGCTGCTTTGTTTGATGACAAAGTGGCGCGTCAACAAATTGTGGATTTACAGCAAAAAACGGAGGTTCAGAATCAGGCGACTCAGGCATCACTTGATGCCTTGAAAATCTCTCATCAGGGCTTGGAACAGCGCATTCTCTCGATTGAGAATGTGATTAAAAGCCAAGGCCTAATGGATTTATTGAGTCAGATAGACAGGCTCAATGAAGAGTTAAATAAGGTAAAAGGCGATTTAGAAGTGGCACAACATAATATTGAAGTGTCGCAACAACGCCAAAAGGATTTATATGCAGACACTGATGGCCGTTTGCGTAAATTAGAAAGCGGCAATAGCGCTAATGCAATGCCAGAAAATAAAGAGCCGTCAGCGCAAGTTAATAATACAAACCCAACGCCGGCTGAAGCCAACGCAGAATCAAAAGCATTTGATTCTGCGCAAGCTTCACTTCAAGCAGGTAAATATAAAGAAGCATTTGATGCGTTTGATAAGTTTTTGCAAAACTACTCGAATAGCAAGTACGTGCCAAATGCCCAATATGGTTTGGGCTTTTCACAGTTCTCACTTAAAAATTACAAAGCAGCGATTGCCACTCAGCAAAAGCTGATTAGCCAATTTCCTGAAAGCACAAAAGTGCCAGACGCGCTCTTTAGTATCTCAAACTGCCAAATTCAGCTTTCTGACATTGAGGGGGCTAAAAAATCATTGCGAGATTTAATTGCACAACATCCAACGAGCGAATTGATTCCGAATGCGAAGCGTCGCTTAGCTGTATTGGAATCCATTAAGAAATAAGCCATCAGCTTCAAGCGAAGCTTCTTAAATTAAATATGTCCTTACGCATTTTCGAAATTTTCTATTCATTACAAGGTGAGTCATCTCGTGTTGGCTTACCTACAGTATTTGTGCGCCTCACGGGCTGTCCTTTACGCTGTGGCTATTGTGATACCGAATATGCGTTTCATGGCGGCGCCACACAAAGCTTTGATGAAATTTTAGCTAAAATTGCCAGCTATCAAGCGCAATATGTGTGTGTCACCGGCGGTGAACCGTTGGCGCAAAAGGGCTGCCATGAACTATTGAAAATGCTTTGTGATGCAGGCTATAAGGTGTCGATTGAAACCAGCGGCGCAATGGATATTAGCCAGGCAGATCAGCGTGTTTCCGTCATTATGGACATTAAAACCCCAGGTTCTGGTGAAGAAAGCAAAAACCTTTGGAGCAATATTGCGACTTTGTCTGTAAAAGACGAAGTGAAGTTTGTGATGGTGGATAGAGCTGATTACGATTGGGCGAAGCAAATATTGAGTCAGTATGATTTGACTTCGAAATGCCCGGTGTTATTTTCACCAGTTTATAAAACGCTTCCGCCAGCAGATTTGGCGGCTTGGGTATTGGAAGATCATTTGCCAGTGCGGATGCAAGTTCAACTACATAAAATTCTTTGGGGCGAAAAGGCTGGCGTTTAACACCAGAAAGAGATCAATGAAAAAAGCGGTTGTTTTACTTTCAGGTGGATTAGATTCGGCAACAGTGTTGGCGATTGCAAATAGCCAAGGCTATGAGGGTTATTGTTTGAGCCTAGATTATCATCAGCGCCATGTGGCTGAATTGCAAGCCGCAGATCGGGTAGCAACTGCACTTAGTGCCAAAGCCCATAAAATCGTGCAATTGGATCTTTCAATGTTTGGAGGATCTGCACTCACCGATAACAATATTGAAGTGCCTGAATCGCCAAGCGATGGTATTCCTGTGACGTATGTGCCCGCCCGAAACACCATCATGTTGTCTTTAGCTCTGGCGTGGGCTGAAACCTTAGCTGCACAAGATATATTCATTGGTGTAAATGCGTTAGATTACTCAGGTTACCCAGATTGTCGTCAAGAGTATGTGGCAGCATTTCAGCGCATGGCCAACTTGGCGACTAAAAGTGCAGTTGAAGGCAAAACTATTACTGTTCACGCGCCGCTCATTGATATGACGAAAGCGCAAATTATCCAATGTGGCCATTCATTGGGCTTTGATTATGGCATCACGGTTTCTTGTTATCAGGCTGATGCGGAGGGTCTCGCATGTGGATTGTGTGACTCTTGCCGATTCCGTAAAGAAGGTTTTTTGTTGGCTGGACTGCCTGACCCAACGCACTATCAATCCCATGCTAACCGAAGACAATGAGATAAATTTGCAAATAGCGCATATTTACCTTGCCAAAGTATTCGAAAATAACGTAAAATCCGCCCCTTTCTGTAAAAACGATTAGAGAACAAAATATTATGGTAATCATTCGACTAGCCCGCGGTGGCGCGAAGAAAACCCCTTTCTACAGCGTAGTAGTTGCAGATTCACGTAATCGTCGCGACGGCCGCTTTATTGAGCGTGTTGGCTTCTACAACCCATTAGCTAAAGAAGGCCAAGAGGGTCTTCGATTAGATACGGCACGTATCAGTCATTGGCAGAGCAATGGCGCGCAATTATCTGATTGCGTAGCTCGCTTGGTCAAAGACAATACTAAAGGCCCAGAATTCTTCGCTGCTAAAAAAGCAAAAGACGCTGCAAAAGTTGCAAATGCTAAAGCCGCAGCTGAAGCTAAATTAGTCGCTGCTGCAAAAGAAGCTGCCGCTGCTAAGAAAGCTGAAGAAGAGGCTGCTGCAAAAGAAGCCGCTGAAGCTGCTGCCGCTGCACCTGCCGTAGAAGAAGTGGCGGAAGTTGCTGCTGAAGAGCCAGTTGTTGAGACTGTTGCTGAAGAAGCTGCTGCTGCACCTGCCGTAGAAGAAGTGGCGGAAGTTGCTGCTGAAGAAGCTGCTCCTGAGGCAACTGACGCTGAATAATTCTTAAGGCTACGTGCGTAGCCTTAATGAAGCGTTGTTGTAAAACAATCAGTGAGTAATATGGTAGTCATGGGGCGCATCGTCGCCCCTTATGGCATTTTTGGATGGCTTAAAGTGCAAACTAGCACAGAGTCTATCGATAGCCTGTTGAGTTACCCTGATTGGTGGTTGGGAAGAGACGATAATTCTACCCAGCCGGGCATTAAAAATTCACCTTGGCAAAAATATGTGGTTGAAACAGCAAAAGTACATAACGATACTTTGCTGGTGAAACTCAAAGGGGTTAATGACAGAGATACCGCTTTAGCCATGAAAAGTAAACATGTGGCAGTGTCACGTGAAGCGTTTCCAGAGGTGGATGAAGGCGAGTATTACTGGTCGGATTTAATTGGATTAAATGTGACTAATCAACAAAGCGTACTGCTTGGTTTGGTAAGTGATGTGTTTGAAACGGGCGCGAATGACGTGATCGTTGTCAAAGACCCAAAAGATGGCAAAGAGCGTTTACTTCCCTTTGTTGATCAAACGATTTTAGAAGTGAGCATTGCAGAAAAAACGATGTTGGTCGATTGGCCGATTGAGTGGGATGAGTAAGTGATTCAGTTTGATATTGTCACACTGTTTCCGCCGATGTTTGATGCGATCAGTCAGCATGGCATCTCTGCAAGAGCGCTAGAGAATAAGTTATACAGTTTGTCTTTGTGGAATCCGCGGGATTACACCACTGACAATCACCGAACGGTGGATGATAGACCATACGGCGGCGGCCCTGGCATGGTGATGTTGGCGGAGCCTTTAGAACAAGCAATACAAGCGGCTAAAGCAAGACAAGTTGCAGCAGGCGTAGCAAAACCCAAGGTGATTCATATGTCACCAAGTGGCAAGCCCCTCACGCATGAGATTGTGATGGACTTAATTGCAGACTTAGCCTTTGCTGAGCAAGGATTGGTCGTGTTAGCTAGTCGATATGAGGGTGTGGATCAGCGATTGTTAGATCGTCTGGTCGACGCGGAATATTCAATTGGTGATTATGTGTTGTCTGGCGGTGAGCTGCCAGCCATGGTGTTGATGGATGCGATTGTTAGACAATTGCCTGGTGCATTAGGAGATGCTGATTCTGCGATAGAAGATTCGTTCGTGAACGGCTTACTAGATTGCCCGCATTTCACTAGGCCTGAAGAATATGCAGGTGCAAAAGTGCCTGAAGTATTGACCTCAGGTAACCATGCAAAGATTAAACAGTGGCGTTTAAAAATGTCATTGAAAAGAACTCGGGATCAACGTCCCGATTTATTGGCCGCAAGGTCGTTGTCAAAAGAGGAATCTCGTCTGCTGGAAGAGTTGAAGCAGGAACAAGATTCGCATAACTAGAAGGAGCAAGAAAGTGGCAAATATTATTGAGATGTTAGAAAAGGAAGAGATTGCGCGTTTAGGCAAAACGATTCCTAACTTTGCACCGGGCGACACAGTCGTTGTTGGTGTAAACGTTGTTGAAGGTACACGTAAACGTGTGCAGGCTTACGAAGGTGTTGTGATTGCTATTCGCAACCGTGGCCTTAACTCTTCATTCATCGTTCGTAAAATTTCATCAGGTGAAGGCGTGGAACGTACATTCCAAACTTACTCACCATTGATTGCAAGCATCGAAGTGAAACGCCGAGGTGATGTTCGCCGTAGCAAACTTTACTACTTGCGAGAGCGTTCAGGTAAATCTGCACGTATTAAAGAGAAATTACAAGCACGTGACCGTGAGGTTATGGCGCCAGAAGCAGCAGAATAAGCGAAGCTGTAATAATCAAAGTTTTAAAATTGAAAGCCTCAGACGAAAGTCTGGGGCTTTTTTTATTATCTGTAGTTTTCAAAATTAGGCTAAGATTAAGCGCATGGTTAAGCCGAGTACTCAATATCAGGACGTCATTATCAATGCACCATTTGGCGCGGTTGGCATTAAAATAAAAAATGACTGTGTGACTGACGTTACCTTATTTCCAGCTAAGCAAACTGCGAGCGATGTTGATGGTTCATTTGCTCAACATGTGAAACAACAGATTGCTCAATATTTTCAAAATGCAGATGCAAAAATAAGCGTCCCTTTTAAAGTCGCTGGTACTCCATTCCAACAAAGTGTTTGGAAGGCAATATCTGCTATTCCTGTCGGTCAAATGCTGACATATTCACAGCTGGCTGAAAAAGTGGGTTCTGGCCCTCGCGCTGTAGCGAATGCTTGCGGCGCTAATTGCTTGCCCTTGCTTATTCCTTGTCACCGCGTAGTGGCTAAAAATGGTTTGGGTGGATTTATGCAAAGCGTCCCAGATGGATTGAAAATTAAAGAATGGTTGTTGGCACATGAATCAAAATAACCAAGCGATTCTCGATGAGTTCATCGACAGAATATGGCTAGAAGAAGGCCTTGCTCGCAATACTTTAGATAGCTACCGTCAAGATTTAGCACAATTTGCGGTTTGGTTAGAAAAGGACGCGGCTAAGGATTTATTGCAAGTTGAGCAGTTT
Organism: Candidatus Methylopumilus universalis; assembly: GCA_945878605.1. GTDB lineage: Bacteria > Pseudomonadota > Gammaproteobacteria > Burkholderiales > Methylophilaceae > Methylopumilus_A > Methylopumilus_A universalis_B. The sequence goes on from CAMCTR010000025.1 coordinate 7,760, forward strand.
GATATCCAGCGCTATTTGGCAGTTAAGTTCCCGATCAGCAAGCCGCGCAGTATTAGTCGTTTAATTGCGAGTTTGCGCCGCCTTTATCGTTTTGCTTTGCGTGAAAATAAAATTACACAAGACCCGAGCTTACAAATTGAATCTCCCAAGTTGCCTCGCTCATTGCCGAAAAGTTTGAGTGAGGAAGATGTGGAGTCGTTGTTAGGCGCGCCAAATTTAGATGATCCGATTGGCTTGCGAGATAGAGCGATGCTTGAACTTCTTTATGCAAGTGGTTTGCGGGTTTCGGAGTTGGTGGGGGTAAAAGTAACAGAAGTCAGCCTTTCTGAAGGCGTGGTTCGCGTCACTGGCAAGGGGAGTAAAACCCGCTTGGTGCCAATGGGCGAAGTCGCAGTTGATTGGCTTATACGTTACTTAAAAGAGGCGCGTCCAGCGATTTTAGAAAAGCGGCTCAGTGACAGTATGTTTGTAACGCAGCGCGGCGCAGCGATGACGCGTCAGGCGTTTTGGTATTTGATTAAACGTTATGCTTTAGTGGCGGGGATTCATAAGCCTATGTCACCTCATGTGTTGCGGCATGCTTTTGCAACACATTTATTGAATCACGGGGCGGACCTTCGGGTGGTGCAGATGTTGTTAGGACACTCGGATATTTCAACGACGCAAATTTATACCCATGTGGCGAGAGAGCGATTGAAGCAGTTACACACCGCACATCACCCAAGGGGTTAATTGGGGATGCATCCTCGCTCAATCACCACGCCAAGTGATTTCACGCCGGGCAAGATACCTGGCTTGGCGACTTTAATTTTTACCCAAGGGGCTTTGAACTCCTTGATGATGAGTTGGCAAAGATGCTCTGCCAGCGCTTCAACTAATTTAAAACTTTTTTCATTTAAAGTATCACGTAAGCGCCCAACCACAAGGCCATAATCAATGGTGTCACCAATTTTGTCTGTAGTGCAACTTTGGTTGTGTGGCATGGCAATTTCAATATCTAGCACGATAGTTTGCGGCACCATGCGCTCCCATTCTGGCACGCCAAGTTTGGTTTGAATTTTGACTTCGCTTAAAAAAATGATGTCCATGCCGATCATGCCTATATGGTTTAGAATAAGTCATTTGGATTTTAGAGCATCTCGCCATGAATGAGTTAGGTTTTATTGACGTTAATCCAATTGCATTAGTACAAATCGTTGCGGCGTATTTGCTTGGGTCTATCGCATTTGGTATTTTAATCAGCAAACTTTTTGGCTTACCTGACCCCCGCACTATTGGTTCAGGAAATACTGGTGCTACCAATGTGCTGCGTAGCGGTAAAAAATCAGCCGCGGCATTAACCTTGGCGGGTGATGCTTTCAAAGGGTGGTTCCCAGTATGGTTTGTGATGCAGCCAGATGGCGGATTGATGTGGGTGACCTGTGCCGTAGCGACTGCTGTTTTTTTGGGGCATTTGTACCCTGTGTTTTATAAGTTCAAGGGTGGCAAGGGCGTAGCGACTGCTTTGGGGATTTTGCTTGCGATTTCACCTTGGCTCGCGCTGCTGACTATGCTCACTTGGGTTTTGGTATTTGTGGCCTCTAAATATTCATCATTAGCAGCCATTGTTTCCTCAATTTTATTGCCGATTTATGCAGGCTCGTTAAATTATTTTGAAGCTTATCGTGATTACGAGATGGTCTTTGTGTTCTTGGCTTTAATGCTGGTTTGGCGCCACAGAACTAACATCCAAAAATTACTCAACGGCACCGAATCAGGTTTCGGTAAGAAATAATATTAAAGCTATTGCGGTTTTTGTAACTCGGCTAAATCCCATCGCGGGCGCACAGTAAAGCTGTGGCTTGGCTGAGTTCCTTCAAGCGCTTTCAGTCTCATCGCCCCAGCATATGCAATCATCGCGCCATTGTCGGTGCAGAACTCCAAGCGTGGATAATGCACGTGGCAAAGCTTACGCTTGGTCGCGAAGTTAAGTTGTTCACGTAGGCGCTTGTTTGCACCAACGCCGCCAGACACAATCAAATTATCTAGCCCTGTCTCACGCAAAGCAAACATGCATTTTGTGGTGAGAATCTCAGTGGCTGCTTCTTGGAACTCATAAGCAATATCAGCTTTGGTCTGCAAATCAAGTTCGTTTTGATTTGCTAATGTAAGCACTGCAGTTTTTAAGCCGCTAAAGCTGAAATTGAGGTCGCCACTATTGAGCATAGGGCGCGGCAGTTTGAATCGACCTTTTTTGCCTTGATTGGCTAATTTTGAGACGGCTGGGCCGCCTGGATAATCAAGGCCAAGTAGTTTAGCTGTTTTATCAAAAGCTTCGCCAGCGGCATCATCAAGGGTGTCACCTAGAAGAACGTATTCGCCTATGCCAGTGACTTTCATTAACTGGGTATGGCCTCCAGAAACAAGCAAAGCAACAAATGGGAATTGCGGTGGATTTTCTTCAAGTAAAGGCGCAAGTAAATGGCCTTCTAGGTGGTGTACGCCTATGGTTGGCACATTGAGCGTAAAAGCCAAAGATTCTGCGATAGAGGTGCCAACGAGCAGCGCACCAGAAAGCCCTGGGCCTTGCGTGTAAGCGATGCCGTTAATGTCTGACAATTCAAGCTTTGCATCATTTAATACTTTTTGAATGAGTGGTAAGGCGCGTCTAATATGGTCGCGCGATGCGAGCTCTGGCACCACGCCGCCGTATTCTGAGTGCATTTCAATTTGCGAGTGAAGCGCATGCGCAAGCAATCCACGTTCAGTATCATAAAGTGCGATACCTGTTTCATCGCAAGAAGATTCAATTCCTAAAACAAGCATATTTGAGCTTTATCTGAATGATGATGCGTTTTTGAACGCAAAGTGTTTGATAAATTGTAGTTTACCCGATAGAATAGCAAACTTTTCCGCAATTTCGACCAAAAATTTAAGTAAAGAGAGTTCTATGTCAAGTGTACGTGTAAAAGAGAATGAGCCGTTTGACGTTGCGCTACGTCGCTTCAAACGCATTATTGAGAAAACTGGTTTGTTGACAGATTTGCGTGCTCGCGAATTCTACGAAAAACCAACATGGGAACGTAAACGCAAAGCTGCTGCTGCTGTTAAACGTCACTATCGTCGTATTCGTAACCAAACTTTGGCACCAAAACTTTACTAAATCTTTTAGTAGTTCTTTGTTGTTTTAAGTTTGTATTGAGTTAATTAAGAATTTCGAGGTTGTAGTGTCACTAAAAGCGCGTATCACCGAAGACATGAAAAATGCAATGCGCGCTAAAGATAGTGTGCGTTTAGGTGCTATTCGTTTATTGCAATCAGCCATTAAGCAACGCGAAGTCGATGAGCGTATTGAGCTTGATGATATGCAAGTGATCGAAGCAATCGAAAAAATGCTTAAACAACGTCGCGATTCGATTTCACAATACGAAGCTGCAAATCGTCATGATTTAGCTGACGTTGAGAAGTTTGAAGTAACTGTGCTGCAAGAATACTTGCCACTAGCGTTGAACGACGATGAAGTGGGCGCGATTTTAGAGCAAGTCATTGCTGAAACTGGCGCTGCAGGTATCAAGGATATGAGTAAAGTGATGACGGCGGTTAAACCGCTGGTCGTTGGGCGTGCCGATATGGGAAAAATATCGGGATTGATTAAAACAAGGCTCAGCGCATAATTTCACAGTGTTAAAAGTAAGTTTAAAGATGAAAAAAGGAGCTGCAAGCTCCTTTTTTGTTTTGTCTGGCAATGCGTTATGATATTTTATAAGGTGAAATTTCCAAGCCTTAGCCCTCAACGATTTTGATACGATAAGCCTAAGAATATGATTCCAGAAAGCTTTATCCAAGAACTTATTAATCGCGTCGATATTTATGACGTGATTAACAAAAGCGTTCCGCTCAAAAAAGCAGGGGCAAATTATTCTGCTTGCTGCCCTTTTCATAATGAAAAATCCCCCTCTTTTACAGTAAGCCCTACTAAACAGTTTTATCACTGCTTTGGTTGTGGTGCCCACGGCACCTCCATTGGCTTTTTGATGGAATACCAAGGATTGAGTTTCGTTGAGGCGGTTCAAGAGCTTGCTAAAATTGCGGGGATGATTGTCCCACAAGAAACACGTGATACTGATAAGCCGCAACAAAAGGTGATTCCTGGCATGCAAGAAGCGCTTCAAACGGCGCTTAATTACTATCGTGCCGAATTAAAAAAATCACCTAGTGCTATAGAATATTTGAAAGGTCGTGGCCTGAGCGGTCAGGTTGCCGCGAATTTTCAAATGGGTTATGCGCCTGCAGGCTGGCAAAATTTACAATCTGTATTTCCTCAATATGAGAGTGAAGTGCTGGAAACAATAGGCCTTGTGGTGAAGAATGAGCAGGGTAAACGGTATGACCGTTTTCGTGATCGCATTATGTTTCCAATTCACGACCAAAAGGGTCAGGTCATTGGTTTTGGTGGTCGCGTGATTAATCCTGAAGATACGCCTAAATATTACAACTCGCCTGAAACGCCTTTGTTCCAAAAAGGGCATGAGTTATACGGCTTGATTATGGCGCGTCGCGCGATGCGAGAAGCGGGTCGAGCCTTAGTCGTTGAAGGTTATATGGATGTGGTTGCGTTAGCGCAATACGGCATTGAGTATGCTGTGGCGGCCCTGGGCACAGCGACGACACCATTCCATATTGCTAAATTAATGCGTCAGACAGATGAAGTAGTATTTTGCTTTGATGGTGATAATGCAGGTTTAAAAGCCGCATGGCGTGCGGCGATGAACGCATTGCCGGCGCTGAAGGATGGCCTGAAGCTTAGTTTCTTATTTTTGCCTTCAGAACACGACCCAGATAGCTTTGTGCGCGAGTTTGGCAAAGAAGCCTTTGAAGCCAAAATGAAAACGGCCTTGCCACTTTCTCAATACATTATTCAGTATTTGAGCGCAGATAATCCATTGCAGTCTCAAGAGGACAGGGTTCGCTTTTTAAATGACGCTGAGCCTATTTTGCAGCAAATTCAAGCGCCACGCTCACGCTTATTTTTAAGCAAGCGCATTGCAGAGTTAGCGGGTGTTTCGCAAGAGGAAATGCAAAGCATGATCCGCTTGCCTAATCTTCAGCGGCAACAGCAGGCAAGGCCTAAGCAAACTCGCACGCCCGTTTCAATCCAGCGTCGGTTCTTATTGATGTTGCTGATGCGACCTGATTTAGTTTCTGCACAGGATTTAGACTGGGTGAAGGGTGATACCGAAGAGGATAAGATGTTGCGTGCGGGGATTGATGCCGCAGTTTTGTATCCAAGCTCAAAGCCAGCAGCCATTTTGCATCAAATGCAAGACAAAGCGGATGCCAAATTAATGCGTGAAGTTGAGCGTGAATTACAATTATTAGACGAAAGTTTGGATATTGCTCTTGAAATGAGCGGTGCAAGGACGCAACTATCAGAGATGCAACAACAGCGGACGCAAAGCCATTTGTTCGATAAGATTAAAGAAAAAAGTTTAAGTGAGCTGACAGAAGAGGAGCGTGCTTTGCTTCGCGGTTTGGGCAATTCACAGAAAAATAGCTTGTGATTTTGAGGTATAATATTGGGTTTTCCATCACCAGTTCATGTTTACAGGCATGGTTATAGGATAGAGGTCACGCATGGCAAAAGATAAAGATCAGCAAAACGAACAAAATATTGATAACAACGAAGAGCAGGCGGTTGATGGCCGCACGCGTCTTAAATTACTGATTGTTCTTGGTAAAGAGCGCGGCTACCTCACGTACGCCGAAATCAATGACCATTTGCCTGATGATGTTCAGGATTCTGAGCAAATAGACGGCATCATTGGCATGATCAATGACATGGGTATTCAGGTCTACGAAGAAGCACCTGATGCTGAAGTGTTGTTGATGTCTGATGCGCCAGCAGCGGTGGCTGATGAAGACGCGGTTGAGGAGGCTGAGCAAGCTTTAGCCACTGTAGATTCTGAATTCGGTCGAACCACCGACCCTGTGCGCATGTATATGCGTGAAATGGGTACGGTTGATTTGTTGACCCGTGAAGGCGAAATTGAAATCGCTAAGCGTATTGAAGATGGTCTAAAACACATGGTGCAAGCGATTGCTGCTTGCCCAACCACGATTGCTGAATTGTTAGCAATGGTTGATAAAGTTGAAGCGGATGAGCTGAGCGTTGATGACTTAGTTGATGGCTTAATTGATTCAAATGTTGGCACGGATGATGTGATTACTGCTAGCAGCGAAGAAGAGGAAGAACCTGAAATTGAAGAGGAGGAAGAAGAAGATGATGACGGCGCAAAAGCGGCTGCGATCTCTGCTGAAGCCTTAGCTAAGCTTAAAGAAGAAGTATTGATACGTTTTGCCGTTATCCGTGAGTCCAACAAGAAAATGACGGTGATTCTTGAAAGCAAAGGCTCTCAAGACCCTGAATATCAAGCCCTGCAAGCAGCAATTCTGGAAGAGCTCACTGCATTCCGTTTCTCAGCGAAACAAGTGGAAGCGCTTTGCGGAAAAGTGCGTGACATGGTGGAAAGAGTCCGCGGTCACGAACGTAAAATTATGGAATTCTGCGTTGATAAATCAGGTATGCCACGTCCGCACTTTATCAAATCGTTTCCAGGCAATGAGTGTGAGCTCACATGGCTTGCTGGTGAGTTGGCTGTTGATAAACCTTATGTAGAAAAATTAGAGCGTTTCAAACACTCTATCGTGGATCAACAACAACGCTTACTTGATATGCAAGCTGACGTTGGTTTACCAATCAAAGAATTAAAAGACATCAACAAGCAAATGACTACTGGCGAAGCCCGTGCTCGTCGCGCTAAACGTGAAATGATTGAAGCAAACTTGCGTTTGGTGATTTCGATTGCTAAAAAATATACCAACCGTGGTTTGCAATTCTTGGACTTGATTCAAGAAGGCAATATTGGCTTGATGAAGGCGGTTGATAAATTCGAATATCGTCGCGGTTACAAGTTCTCAACATATGCAACATGGTGGATTCGCCAGGCGATTACCCGTTCTATTGCTGACCAAGCGCGCACCATCCGTATTCCTGTTCATATGATTGAAACGATTAACAAGATGAATCGTATCAGCCGTCAAATTCTACAAGAAACAGGCTTGGAGCCTGATCCAGCAACGCTTGCTGAGAAAATGGAAATGCCAGAAGATAAGATTCGCAAGATTCTTAAAATCAGCAAAGAGCCAATTTCGATGGAAACGCCTATTGGTGATGATGATGATTCACATTTGGGTGACTTTATTGAAGATAACACCACGCTTGCGCCAGTGGATGCAGCGGTTTATGCGAGTTTGCGTGATGCAACCAGTGAAGTCTTAGAGTCACTCACACCGCGTGAGGCAAAAGTATTGCGTATGCGTTTTGGTATTGAAATGAATACTGACCACACGTTAGAAGAAGTTGGCAAACAGTTTGATGTCACGCGTGAGCGTATCCGTCAAATTGAAGCGAAGGCGTTACGTAAATTACGTCACCCGACGCGTTCAGAACGCCTGCGTAGCTTCTTAGAAACAGGACAAGATTAATTCATTGAAGTTTTTGGGCCTCTAGCTCATGCTTGGTTAGAGTAGCGGACTCATAATCTATTTAAGAAGTTGAGTTTAGGTAACAAAGTATATATAAATCAGTAACTTAAGTTTGTAAAAAGTAGTGAAATTTGCTTCCACAGTGCTTCCACACTTTCTGTGGAAGTAAATTAAAAGTTTCGGCCCCTTAGCTCATGCTTGGTTAGAGCAGCGGACTCATAAAAATTGTGCCATACGTTTGGAAACTGCGTATGGGATGGTGTCAAATTCGGTGAAACCTGACGGCAGTAAAATGCACAAGGCAATGCCGAGCGAAGCCTAGTAGAAATACCAGGAAC